>CAZYDC010000022.1:0-19031 GCA_964646065.1 uncultured Planctomycetaceae bacterium
CAGGGCCTGATACTTTTCCTCGGGGTTCTGGTCGGTCACGCGCTGGTTGCCGCGAATCTCCTTCATGGCCTTGAGGATTTCGTCGCGCGTCGCCCCGAGCGTCGAGAGCACCTCCTTGGCCTCGCCGCGCTCCTGCGCCAGCGCCAGCAGCAGATGCTCGACGGAGGTGTACTCGTCCTTCAGGCCGCGAGCCTCCTGCTCGGCCTTGTTGAGCACGGCGTTGAGCGTCGGGTCCATGCCCATGCCCGCCTGCTGCGACTGCGTGGGCAGGCGGCCCAGTTCGCTGTTCACCACGGAGTTGATCCGGTCCAGCGGGATGCCGACCTTCTCCAGCAGCGAGCCGGCCAGCCCGCCCTCCTGCCGGAGCATCGCCGCGAGCAAGTGCAACCCGGTAATCTGCGCGTGACCCATCTCCGACGCCAACGACTGCGCCGCCGCCAACGACTCCTGAGCCTTCACCGTCAATTTGTCCAGTCGCATATAATGTTTCCCTTATTCGTTATTGGGTGCCATGCCCAAGTCTGCGCGGGCATGTCTGTCCCGCCATATCCCCATGCCCGCGCAGACTTGGGCATGGCACCCGGAATCCGGTCTGTCGCATTGTCTGTTGCGTCGTCATTTGTCTGACATTTCTTCTGGCCCACGCCATGTCTCCCGGTAAGCGTTGCAAATCGCGTGCCAAATGCAAGTACCGTTAAATAATAGGCTTAATAAAACACGCTACTGCCAAAATGTGCAAGCATGACCCATTTCGGCAGTTTTTGGCTGGAAAAGCGGGGTTGGGAAATCGGGGACTGAGACCGATTCCGCAGACGGAATCGGTCTCAGTCCTCGATTTCCCTCTGTGACCAGAATACGTAGCATCGTATTTTGGTCTTGACCATTTTGCGATGCCACGTAAAATGGTCATAATGCAACCTCGCAAACGAATCTATGATTCGATGATCTCGGAACAGTTGGCCTCGGAGCGGCAAATGGTGTTCGTCAGCGGGCCGCGACAGGTTGGCAAGACCACCACCTGCCGGAACCTGTCCACTCTCTATCTGAATTGGGACAACAGCGATCACCGCAAGGTGATCGTCGCCGGGCCGGCCGCAGTCGCACGCGAGGCCGGACTTGAGCAGTTGACCCAGCGACCGCCTGTGGTCCTGTTTGACGAACTTCACAAGTACCGCCGATGGAAAGCCTTTCTCAAGGGCTTCTTCGACACCTACGCCGACCAGGCGCGAGTGCTGGTGACGGGCAGTTCGCGGCTGGACGTTTATCGCCGGGGCGGCGACAGTCTGATGGGCAGGTACTTCCACTATCGGATGCATCCCTTCACGGTGGCCGAGATCGTTGCGCAAGACCTGCCCGACGCAAACAAGATCATTCGCCCGCATCGCCAGATCGTCGAAGAAGAGTTCGCGGCCCTCTTGGAACACGGCGGATTCCCTGAGCCTTTCCTGACCCGAAAAGCCTCGTTCACCCGCCGATGGCAAAACCTGCGCCGCCAGCAACTTCTCCGGGAAGACTTGCGCGACCTGACGCAGATTCACGAATTGGGACAGGTCGAGGCCCTGGCCAACGTGCTCCAGGAACGCTCGGGCAGTCAACTGATCTACAGCAACCTCGCCGCCGAAGTGCGGGTTTCCATGGACACGATCCGCCGGTGGCTCGACACCTTGTGCGGGCTGCATCTCGGCTTCCGCGTGACACCGTGGTTCAAGAACGTCTCGCGGTCTCTGCGGAAAGAGCCCAAATGGTTCCTCCGCGATTGGTCCGGGATCAAGGACGAAGGACAACGCGCCGAAACGTTCGTCGCCTGCCACCTTCTCAAGGCCGTCGAGGGATGGACCGATCTGGGACTGGGCGAATTCCATCTGGGTTACCTGCGCGACAAGCTCAAACGCGAGGTCGATTTCATCGTCGTCCGCGACCGCCAGCCGTGGATGCTCGTGGAAGTGAAAAAGGGCGACGGCCCGGTCAGCCCCGCCCTGGAATATTTCCAGAAGGCCACAAAGGCGCCCTTCGCGTTCCAAGTGGTCCTCGACGCTCCGTACATCAACGCCGACTGCTTCGCCAAACCGCGAGGCCCGCTCGTCGTGCCGGCAAGAACGTTCCTGTCGCAGTTGCTCTAACACCAAAGATTCCGTGTGCAGCTCGCGGACGAGCAGCACACCCTACGTTTTCAGCGCCTCGTCCAGCATGGTCAGCAAATTTTCCACCGGCACGTAGTCGGCGATGCTGCTGCCCGAGCCGATCACGAAGTGGCCGCCGGGGGCGCAGTCGTCGATGATCTTGCGGACGTACCTGCGAAGCTCCGCCGGCGTGGAACGGCAGAGCTTGTCCACGTCCACCCCGCCGATGATTCCGATGCGGTCGCCGTAGCGCCGCTTCCATTCCTGCACCGGCATGATCGCGTCCTCGACGCTGTGCTTGCCGTCGATCTTCACGTCGTCGATCAGGTCGGGCATGATGTCCTCGGTCCTGCCGCAGCTATGCAAAAAGTACGGCAGCCCGGCCGCGTGCGTCAGGGCGGCGAATCGCTTGTGGACCGGCAGCGTGTACTTCCGCAGATGGTCCGGCGCCAGCAGCGGGCCGGTGCGGAAACCCATGTCGTCACCCTGGAAGTACGCGATCATCCGCGGCAGCTTCAGCAGCCGCTGGACGTACGGCGTCACGCACTGTTCGATGCGGTCGATCACCGCCCGCACCAGGTCCGGCTGCTCGTACAGCGCGATGCACAGCGGCTCGTAGCCCATCAGCCCGGTCAGATGCTCCAGCGGCCCGGCCGCGTGGCAGGTAATCAGGCCCATGCCCTCGGGCATGTGCGCGGCCACGTATTCGTACGGGGCGAAGTCCTCGTCCTTGGCGGCCGGCCAGGGATACTTCTCGAAATCCTCCCACGATTCGATCGAACCGTGCGCGGTCTCGGAGTAGGACCGCCCGTGGTCGCCGCCCTCCCGCGAGGGGCGCGGAAAATTCAAGCTCATCTCCAGCCGCACGAAGTCGTACCCCAGGTGATACCACAGGGCGATGTAGTTGTCCCAGTACACATCGCCGCCGCCCTGAGGCCGGCCCAGCATCTCGAAGACGGCGTTCTGGATCGGCCCGTTGAAAAGATATTCCACCAGTCGCGGCCGCGCGGGCACGTACGAGGTCGTGGCCGCCTTGATGAACTCGCGATAGTCAGGCTTCGGGTGCGCCAGCGGAACGTTCAGTTGGGTCATGGAAATCTATCCTTTATGGTAGAGCACATTATCGCCCATGCGGGATGGAAGTAAAGATATCAAGCCTGGGTGGTTGGCACGCTTGCCTGCGGGCCTGATTCTGATGGCGGGGCCAGTTCCCCCAGGTGCGCCCGTCCCAACGCGGCAAGCATCCTCCAATAATTTCGTTTCAACCAAAAAGCGATTGCCGTTCCTATCATGATGCCGCCGAGAAATGCGTTTGGAATAATCAAACTGCATAATAGGTTGCCTTCCTCCAACCGCGTAGTTTTCAGGTTGATATACGTTTCAATCTCTGTTGGGGATGCGCTCCTGAGGTGATACGCAACTCCAGGTTCACTTAGCACCCTGAAAGCTTGTTTCCAACACCACCAATCGACCACAACCATTCCAATACCGCCTAAAAGAAGAATAAGGAACCCAGGCCAGAACCAGCGAATCTGCCTGTCCAGGTTCTTTATGAATTTCGTGTATCTTTCAAATTCCTTCGGTGATAGCTGTGCCGCCATTATTCCACCTCAATCGATTTGTGTGTGCCCGGATCAACTGCCTTTGCGAGTAATCATTGTCGCGCGCACCCATCGCCAACGCCACGGGAATCCGGACGAATGAAACCACAGCTGTCTGCGTCGTTTTATTCTTCGCCTTTCTATTCTTCTCTCAGCGCTTTCCGCGCCCTCTGCGGTTAATCCGCCGTTGCTTTCGCCGCCGCGCCCGGTGAAAATGGGCGGCAATGGCCAAACGCAAGGGAAAGGCGCGACAGCGGATCAACTGGGACCAGCGTTTCGACGCGGGCAAGGCGCAGGACGACTTCGCGCCGCGGCAGAAACTTTCGCACCGCGGGATCAAAATCCCCGCCGGACGCGTCGCTGCCGAGCAGGAGAACGTCGAACTGCTGCCCAAGCGCGAGGGCATGGTCATGGGTCTGTTCCCCGGCGGCGCGATCGTGCGGACGACACGTAGCATGGGCGTCCCGCCCATGAGTCCCACGGGCGTCTCGCCCGTGTCTGATTCTTCTCCTTCATTTGTATCTTCTTTGGAAGAACAACCGCAACATGAACAACAACAGCAAAGACACGGGCAGGATGCCCGTGAGACTCATGGGCAAGATGCCCATGCTACGCCACACGCGCCCGTACGGGCTACGACACAACTGATCTGCTCCATCGCCAAAATGTTCCGCGCGCCGGAAGGTTCCACCGCCCTGGCCGTGGGCGATAACGTCACCGTCGCCCTGAGCGACCCCGAGCACGTCAGCGGACAAACCCAGGACGACAAGGACCGCGCGGACGGCATGATCCTGCTGCGCCACCCGCGTTCGACCGCGCTGTCGCGCCCGGAACTGCGCTCCGGAAAACACACCGACCCGTACTCCACCGAGACGTTCGAGAAAGTGATCGTCGCCAACATGGACGTGCTGCTGATCGTGGCCTCGACGGTCCAGCCGCCGCTTCGGCACGGGCTGATCGACCGGTTTATGATCGCGGCAGAGCGAGGCGAACTCAAGCCGGTGCTGGTGATCAACAAGATCGACCTCGCGCCGCCGGACGCGGACGTGCTGGACGACTTCACCGGGCTGGGACTGGAGATTCTCAAGGTCTCGGCCGCTTCCGGAATGGGCATCGGCGCGCTGCAAAAACGGCTGGCGGGCTGCCGCAGCGTGCTGGCCGGACCCAGCGGCGTGGGCAAAAGCACGCTGGTCAACGCGCTGGTTCCGGGCGCCGCCGCCGTCACGGGCATGGTTCGGCTCAAGGACCAGCGAGGCCGCCACACGACCGCCTCGGCCAACGTGTACGACCTGCCCGGCGGCGGAACCCTCGTGGACACCCCCGGCGTGCGCGAGCTGGGCGTGCGCATGGACGCGGCCGAACTGTCGTGGTATTTCCCCGAGTTCGCGCCCTTCGCACCCGGCTGCAAATTCCGCGACTGCACCCACACGCACGAACCCCAGTGCGCCGTCCGCGATGCCGTCGAACAAAGCAAAATCCTCCCCCGCAGGTACGGCAGCTACGTCAGAATCCTGGAGACGATACAGTAGAGCGTGAGGCGTGGAGCGTGAGGCGTAACAGCGAAGAGAGAAGCGCCGACCGGCAAGCCGACTTGAAACTCGGCTTGCCGGTCGGCGCTTTTGCCGTTTTTGTTGCTTTTGCTGTTGCTGTTACACCCCACGCCCTACGCGCCACGCTCGACGTTCATAAGTTCGTCCCAGACCCGCTGGACCGAGATCGCTCGCATGTTTTTCGCCGCGACAATTCGCACGTGCGGCCCCAGCGGCGCGAAGTGCGTGGGATCGGTCGGGCCGAACAGGGCCAGCGTTGAGGCGCCGACGGCGGCGGCCAGATGCGAGACCCCGCTGTCGTTGCCGATGTACCTGTCGCACGTCGCTAGCACGCCGGCGAGGGTTTGCAGCGGCGGTTCCTCCAGCACCGGAAAGTTCTTCCGCAACTGGGCGAGCAGCGGCTTGTCCAACCTCTCCCGTTCCGCCGGCCCGAGGACAAAAACCACCGGCGCGCGCGGCGGGTCACTGGAAACCAATTGCCAGCCTAGCGAGATGAAGTTCTCCAGCGGCCAGCATTTTTCCCGAGCGCCGGAGCCCACGTGAATAACAACCGGCCGCGTCTCTGGCGACCGCGAGGCCGGCAGACCCAATCCTTTCAGGGCAGCCTGTCCCTTTTTTCGCCAATCGCTCGGGACGACCCAGGCCGGGAAAAAGGGGACAGGCACCGCCAAACGGCCGGCGGAGCCAGTCCCCTTTTTTGCCCATGCGAGGCCAAGAAGATCGCACCACAACTCAACCAGGTGGCCTCGAAAACCCTCCTCCGGCCGTATCGGCAGGAACGCCGCCTGGTCGGCGCCGCAGGCCAGTGCCAGGCGCATCTGCGCCCGCGAGTCGCCGGCGGCGAAGCAACTGATAAGCCGGTCGTGTTTGCCCAGCAGATTCGCAAGGCGGCGGGGGTCAGCCGGGGAATCCGTAAAAATATCGTGCATGGGCAGGGCGTCGAAATCCATCGCGCGTTTCACCACGCCCAGGCCCGCCAGCAAGCGGGCCTTTTCCCCGCCGGCCAGCAATGTCACAGCCGCGGAGTCGGAAAGCAATTCCAGCAATCGGCCAAACAGAATCACGTCGCCCAGCGCGCCCGAGTGAACGGCGAGAATTGACGATGGCCGATTTTCGATTGACGATTTAACCATCAGAGCCTTCTCAAAGGGTGCCATGCCCAAGTCTGCGCGGGCATGTGCGCACCACGTATCCTGTCCGCGTCGTGCGCACATGCCCGCGCAGACTTGGGCATGGCACCCATTCACTGTTCTCTTCCATCGTGCATCGTAAACCGACCATCACGCAATCCATCCGCCGCCGAGCAATTGATCGCCGTCGTAGACGACGGCGGCCTGGCCGGGCGTGATCGCCGGAACCGGCTGGGCGAATTCCACCTCGAACGCGTCGGGCGAAGTCACCGTCACGCGGGCGGGCGCGCCGGAGTGGTTGTAGCGAATCTGCACGGTGGCGTCGAAGGAACAGCCTACAGCCGAGGGTCCGCCGCAGGCGGATACCACATGCCAGTTCGCGCCGGTGGCCCGGAGTCGCGTTCCGAGCACTTGCTCGCGCGGGCCCAGCGTCACGGTGGCCGTCGCGGGGTCGATCTTCGTGACGTACATCGGCACCGGCCCGGCGATTCGCAGGCCCTTGCGCTGGCCGATCGTGAACCGGGCGTAACCCTCGTGGCGGCCGAGCAACTTGCCCGAGGAATTGACCACCGGCCCGGGCGTCAGCGCCTGCGGCGCCAGCCGGGCCAGCAGCGACACGTAGTCGTCGTCGGGCACGAAGCAGATTTCCTGGCTGTCGGGTTTGTCATGCACCGCCAAGCCCAGTTCCAATGCCCGCCGCCGCAGCGTGGGCTTGTCCGGCACCATGCCGACGGGCAGTAATATGCGGCCGAGGTTCTGTCGGGCGATCCCGAACAGCGCGTACGACTGGTCCTTGCCCCGCGCCAGGCCTCGCGCGATGAGCGGACCGGCGTCGTCGGAAAAATGGGGACTGAGACCGATTTCGCCGTTTGAAATCGGTGTCTGTCCCCCTTTTTCCCGGGCGATCGGTAAATCGGGGACAGACACCGATTCCGAAGACGGAATCGGTCTCAGTCCCCGATTTACCTGTCCCTGATTTACCTGTCCCCGATTTACCATCCGCGCATAATGTCCCGTCGCCACATATTGGACACCCAGCGAATCGGCGTGGCGGATCAGGCGGCCGAACTTGATTCGCGCGTTGCAGTGAATGCACGGGTTGGGGGTTCTGCCGGCGGCGTACTCGCGGGCGAAGTCCTCGATGATCGGGCCGAACTCGTCGGCCAGGTTCAGCACGTACAGTTCGATGCCCAACCGCTCGGCCACGCGCCGTGCATCGGCCGCGTCCTGCGGCGAGCAGCAGCCTCGCGAGCCTCGATCCGCCGCGCCGCCGTCCAGCCCGCCGGCCGCCCCGGCCGTGCCCAGGCACATGAACACGCCCGTCACGCGATAGCCCTGCTCCAGCAGCATCGCCGCCGCCACGGAGGAATCCACGCCGCCGCTCATCGCGACGATCACGCTTTGTCCGGAGGTATCCATGCCCCCATTGTACGGATTTTGGCGAATCGGAAACAGCGAACCGCGGAATATCGAAGTGAAGAGGCAGTTCTTGTGTTCCGCTTGCGGCTTAGCCTCTGTTGGCTGTTTGGGTGAAAAAGAGAAAACAAATGCTAAGTACAGCGTCCCGGAAGAAAGGGGTGGAAAACACATTCTCTCTTTGCCATTGCTTTTTCTTCGCCCCACAGGGGCGGTAGATTTGTAGCCCACCGCGTAAGCGGTGGGGACCCTGACGAACGGATAGGCCAGCCCCGCAGCGGGGCGACACTACGCGCGGGCCTTCTTTCGCCCCTACCGGGGCTTGACCGCTCGCCGCCGTTGTCCCACCGCTTACGCGGTGGGCTACAAATCCACCGCCCCCTCCGGGGCGAGGAAACGACAAAGACACGGCAAAGACACGCCCACAGCCGGGAAGAAAATCTTTTTCGCCCCTTTCTTCCGGGGCGGTGTACTAAGCCGCAAGCGGTCAGATACACCGCTCTTCACTTCTGCCTCCTGCGGTTCGATTGTTCGACATTCCGCGGTTCGCTGTTTCCGATTCCGCGTACGGGCCCTACGTTGCGTTCCCCACCGCCGGCGTCGAGGCCGGCAACGTGAAGCAGAACGTCGATCCTTCATCCGGCGTCGATTCCACCCAGATTCGCCCGCCGTGGCGCTCGACGATCTTCTTGCAGATGGCCAGTCCGATGCCCGAACCGGGGTACTTGTCCCGCGCGTGCAACCGCTGGAAGATCTTGAAGAGCCGATCCGCGTTCTTTGGATCGATTCCGATGCCGTTATCGCGGACGGAAAAGAGCCATTGCCCCTCCAGCTGCCTGGCCCCGACATGCACCCGGCAGGGGCGGTCCGGCGAGCGGAACTTGATCGCGTTTGCGATGAGGTTCTGGAAGACCTGCGTGATCTGGGGGGCGTCGGCGGCCGCGGTGGGCAGAGGGTCCAGTGTGATGACGGCCTTGGACTCCTTGATGGCCGCCTTCAGGCTTGCCTGCACCACTCTGACGACTGCCGCGAAGTTCACGGGGGCCGGTTTGAAACCCTTGCTGCCCGTTCGAGAATACTCCAGCAGGTCCTTGATCATCCTGGACATGCGATTGGCGCCGTCGACGGCGTAGTCAATGTACTGATCCGCCTTGGCGTCCAGCTTGCCCTTGTATCCATTCCGCAGCAGCTCCATGAGCCCGCCCACCGTTCGCAAGGGTTCCTGGAGGTCGTGGCTGGCGACGTAGGCGAACTGCTCCAGTTCCTTGTTGGATCGCCTGAGGTTTTCCGCCGCCTGCCGCAGTTCCTCCTCGGCCTGCTTGCGATGCGTGATGTTGTCGAAGACCGTGACGAAGTGATCCTTGGCGGGGCTATAGACGGAGATGAGGAACCAGATTTTCAGCGAATCCAGGTATATCTCGAACCGCTCGGGCTGGCCGGTCATGGCCACTCGACCGTAGGTTTGCAGCAATTTCGGCGAGGACCCGGCGATGCCCGGGATCACCTGGCTGACCTTCTTTCCAACCACGTCTTTGAGTCCCGTGAACCGCTCGAAGGCATCGTTGACGCCCAGGTAGACGAAATCGCATGGTAAACCGTTCTGGTAGATCATGCGGCAATAGGCGTACCCGTCGAGCATGTTGTCGAAAAGGGAACGATACCGCTGCTCGCTTTCGCGCAGCGCCTCCTCGGCCCGCATGCGCTCGGTGACGTCTATTCCGACGGCCAGAATCTCGGCCACCTGCCCCGTCTCGTCGAGGATCGGTTTGTTGGTCCAGGCCATCCACACTTTGCGGCCGTCCCGGCAGAGGTTCTCGTTGACGTTGTTGGCGTACTTTTCCGGGTTGGCCACGACGTCTTGCGGTAGCGTGGCCAGGTCCAATCCGGCGGAATCCCGCGGGGGCACCAGGAACCCCACGTTCTTTCCGACCGCCTCCTGGGCGCTGTAGCCGAAGAAGGTCTGGGCGTACTCGTTGAAGAACGTGATGGTCCCATCGCGATTCCAGCGGATGATGGCGCTGTTGGCGTTCTGCACCAGCTCGCGGTATCGGGTCTCGCTCTGCCTGACCGTCTGCTCGCTGCACCGCAGGGCGTCGGCCAGTTCTTTCAGGTCGGTCACGTCATTGAACGTGATCACGACGCCCTCGATGCGATCATCCTTGGTCCGGTAAGGCAGGATGCGGCGGTTGTACCATTCGCCGTCGTGAGCCCGCACCTCGGCCGTCGCGGGGGTCAGGTCCACCAGCACGCGCTGGGCATCGTCCAGCAGCGCATCGTCCTTGAACTTCCGCGTGATGTCCGCCAGCGGCCTGCCGATGTCCGTTTCGATCAAGCTCAGCAGTTTGGTCACCGCGGGAGTGAACCGCCGGACGCTGAGCCGCTTGTCCAGGAAGATCGTCGCCACGTCGCCGCTGGTCAGAAGGTTGGACACGTCGTTGCTGGCCTGCTCCAACTCGACGACCTTCTCCTGAAGCCGCTGGTTGACCGCGTTGAGCTCCTCGTTGAGGCTCTGAAGCTCTTCCTTGGAGGTCTCCAGTTCCTCATTGGCCGACTGAAGCTCCTCGTTGGAGGCGGTGACTTCCTCGTTGGAGGCCTTGAGATTCTCGTTGGATTGCGCGAACTGCTCGATGGTGCTGGACAGCTCCTCCCGAGTGATCTTGAGCTCATCCTCAAGCTGTCGCATGTCCGAATGCGGCGATTCGCCCGAGGCCGCCACCGGGGCGGACTTGGGCAGCCGCAGCGTCTCGAACGTCACCAGCAGCAGCCCGTCGGCTTCGCGAGGGTGCCGCATCGGGCTGACCGTGACCTTGACCGGAATTGACTTCTTTCCTTTCCGGACCCTGGCCTGGACCACGATCTTCTTGTTTTCGGTGACCGCCTGGACCATCGCGCCGGACAAGCGATTGCGCAGCCCCTCGCGCGCGGCGTCCGCGAGCAGGCCGGTGGCCTCTCCGACGGGCACCTCCAGGAAATCCCCGACGTTTCCGTGCGTGTAAAGAAGGGCGCCTTTGCGATCCGCCACGGCGGCGGCCGGTGCGTAACGTTCCGCCAGCGCCTGCTGCGCAATCGAGGGCAGCGTCAGGCGGGTTCGCGAGGCCGCGGGCGGAACCGTCACGGCGGGTTTGCTCGCCGGACGCAGCGGAAGGTCCAGACCCACCGGGCTGGCCACGCCCAGTTTGCGATATATCCGCCACTTTTGAGAAACAGGATCAAACAGATTGTCTTGCCCGCAGATGGTCTCGGCCGATCCAAGGAAGATATACCCGCCGTCCCGAAGGGCGAAGTGCAGCAACTGGATGATCTTCTTCTGCACCGCCTGGTCGAGGTAGATCAGGAGGTTTCGGCAACTGACCAGGTCGAGCTTGGAGAACGGCGGGTCGGACAACAGGTCCTGTGGGGCAAAGACGATCACGCCCCGCAATTCCTTCACGAACTCGTAGCGCCCGTTTTTGCGGACGCAGAACCGCTCCAATCGCTTCCGGGAGAGTCCCTTGAGGTCCTCCTCCGCGTACAGTCCGCTGCGCGCGATGTCCACGGCGGAGGCGTCGGCATCGGTCGCGAAGACCTGGAGGGCGAGTTTCTTTCCGCTCCGTTCGATATTCTCGACCATCAGCATGGCGACGCTGTAGGCCTCTTTCCCGATCGAGCAGGCCGGAACCCAGACCCGCAGCGTAGAGCCCGCCGGGGCTCTTTGGACCAGGTCGCTCACGACCTTCTCCTCCAGGACGCCCCAGGCCTCCGCCTGGCGGAAAAATTCGGTCACCCCGATCAGCAGATCCTTTCGCAGCGCGGCGGCTTCTTCCTTGTTCGTGCGGATCATCCGCGCGTAGTCGTCATAGCTGTCCAACTGGTGCAGCGTCATCCGCCTCCGCGTGCGGCGCGCCAGCGTCGGCCGCTTGTAGCAGTGGAAGTCATGCCCGATGGCGTTCCGGACGGCGGCCAGAACCGCATCAAGCCCCGCTCCTTCGGCCTGCTGGGCCGTCAGGCGGCTTGTCTCCGCGAGGCAATCGGCCAGGAACGCCCCCAGGTTCTGGGGCGGCAAAACGGCGTCGGCGTGACCGGCCGCGATGGCGCTGGAGGGCATGTCGGGGAATTCGGCCGTTTGGGGGTCCTGCACCGCGGTCGCGCCGCCGACCGCCTTGATCTCGGCCAGGCCCTGCGTTCCGTCCTTGCCGCTGCCCGAGAGGATGATGCCCACGCCGCGGCGCCCCTGGTCGGCCGCCAGCGTGCAAAAGAAGTGGTCGATGGGCATCCGCAAGCCCTCGCACTGCGATGCGTCCTGGACGGAGAACTTGCCGTTGATCAGGGACAGCACGCTACGGCTGGGCATCACGTAGATATGATCGGCCAGCAGGGGCATGCCCTCGGCCGCTTGGTCCACCCTCAGCAGGGCCTTGCTTTGGCACAAGGAGATGAGTACCGCATCGCCTCCGGGGCCAAGATGCGGAGCGAGTATGACCGCCAGACCGCAGCCGGGCTTCAACTGCGGCAGCAGCGCGCTGATCGGACCCAACCCGCCCGCCGAGGCGCCGATGCCGACCACCAAAGCGGGCGCCGCCGGGGCGGGTTCGCCCGCCGGGGCGTGAGTCTTGCCGTTCTTCTTGGCCATATCGCTTCCTTCCAGCCGTCCCGTGCGAATCCGCGTCAGCCCCGTTCCTCGAGGCAGATATGAACCATCCGTGGAAGTCAGCCATTATCCTTGCCCGCGTCCAACTCCGCAACCGCATTTCCGACACATCTTGGGACGCGGGACGCCTGTCACGTTATAGGGTCGCTCCCGCGGGGCGGTCCATCAACACCGCCGGCGATGAAAGGATTCTCTGCTGCCCTACCGGCTGCCTGCCGCCGGTCCCTTGCTTTGCTTCATTATGGCGGTGACGGGTTTGCCGTCCAGTCCGTCGGGCAGCGGAATGTCCAGGAACCAGCAGGCCGTGGCGAAGGTGTCCTCGGTGTTGACCGTCAGGTCGGCCAGCAGGGTCAGGTCGTAGTTCTCCCGCACGCCGGGGCCTGTGGCGATCCAGGGAATGTGGCGGCTGCGAGGGTCGTCCGCGCCGTGGTTCTTTCCCGCGCCGCCGTGGTCGGCCGTCACGATGATCAGCGTCTGCTCGCGCAGATGCTTTTCGTCCAGCGCGTCCAGCAGGCGGCGGATTTGGCCGTCGGCGTTTTCGATGGCCTTGATCTGCTCGTCGGAACCCCAGCCACACTTGTGGCCGACGGTGTCCGTGTCCGGCAAATGCACGAACAGAACCTGGGGCTGGTGCTCCTGGATCATCGCGACCGCCTGGTCGGTGACGGCCTGGTCTGTGGTCAGCTTGCTGCCGGGCACGAACGACCAGTCGAGCGTGTGCGGTTTGGCCAGGGCGCTGAACTTGGACTTGCCCGTCGCCATGGCCGTGGTGAGCCCGGCCTTGTGCGCCAACTCGAACAACGTGGGCACGGCGGGATAGATGGGTTCCTTCAGAGGCAGATCGACGTTCCACACGATTCCGTGCTTGTCAGGCTTGACTCCGGTCAACATGCTCGTGTGCGAAGGCAGCGTGAGCGACACGGCCGTGGTTCGCGCCCAGAACGTGAACGTGCCCTTCTTGAGCATGGCGCGAAGTGTCGGGGTCTGGGCTCGCAGGGCCAGGTCCGGCCTCATCGCGTCCACGCTGATAATAAGCACTCGCTTGTCGGCGGGCGTGGCGGCAACGGGCGCCGCGTTCTGCTCGGCCGCGGCATTTTGCGCCGGCGCCGCCTCGTTCTGCGCGGGCGCCGCGATATTTCGCGCGACCGCCTCTTGCGCCGCGGTGGGCGCCGGCGCCGCTTGCCCTATGGCCCAGACCAATACCGAGATGCCGGCCACACAAATCGCCAAATCCAAAACACGCTTGCCCATTCCACAATTCTCCTTGAGCGGATGCTAGTCTCGCGATGTTCCGGACACTAGCGAAATCACGTTAATTCCCGGTTAGGAAGGTGTCGCCTCAATTCTTGTGGCACCCCCAAGTCTTCTTGGGGGTGTCTTGGGTACGCGCATGTCCTAAGACACCCCCAAGCGGACTTGGGGGTGCCACCTTGTCACTCTGAGCCGCGGTTACCGCCCCGGCGGCGCCGGGCGTTCCAGACCTTGCGGGTTGGCGGGGTCCACGTCCAGCGTCGGCCAGACCAACTCGCCTCGCAACTGTTTGTCCACCTGGTCGAAGGCGCCCAGTTGGAGCGAGTTGGCGTCGATCCACAGGACGATCTTGCGGCAATCCTCGGGCGAGACCTTGCCCTGGTGAGTCGGGCTCAGCAGGGCCTGCCCCATCTTCGAGGCCCGCGCGCCGAACCGCCCGGGGATCGTCCGCGAGCCGCCGTGGATCGGCAGCACCGTGCTGCCCGACATGCCCCCGGCGAAGTAGAACACGTACGGTTGCAGGCCGCCGTAGCTCATGTCGGCAGGCCCCTTGCCGACCTTGCGATGGCAGGGAACGCAGTCCTTCTCGAAGATCGGCTTGACGGTGCGGTAATAGGAAATCGGTTCGACCGGTCCGATCTCGGGTTGAAGTTTCGAGGGCGGCCGCTGGAGGGCCAGCGGCACCGTAGTCGCCGCCGGCGCCTGCCCGACAGGCTCGTGGCAGCCGGCGCAACTGAGTTGTTCCCCCGGATGCACGAACGCCGCCGACCGCATCGACTGCACGGCCATGAAGTTCTCGTCCAGCGCCTGGAAGATCAACTCGCGCCGGATGGGCGCCTCGAAATAGGCGCTGCCGTCTTTCTCGACGGGCACGATGCCCAGCGGGATTCGCGGGGTGTTCTCGTTCTGGTATCCGATCATCGGCGAGCCCATTTCGGGGTTGAGCTTGAGGACGGCCTGGAGGACTCGCAGGTACTTGATCTTGGTGCCGGGCGGAAACGGTTGGTCGGAATGGTAGACATTCATCACGCTGATTCGCGCGGGCGGGGCGTCGGCGCGGGCGTCCGCGCCCTGGTTGGTCTGTGTGGGTATCGCCGGCGGCGTCGGGCGAGGCCGCAGCGGGATCGGGTCTATCAGCCGCAGGTCGTAGTTGGTTTGTCCGCCGCAGGCGAGCGGGTTTTCCACCAGCAGCACCTGGTTTCCGAATCGGTCGAGCAGGTAGATGTTTTCCCACCGGTTGCAGAGGTAGAAATCCTCGCTCAGCGGCCAGGCGGTGCCGTAGGGGTACTGACCGCGAGGGGCGATCTCGGTTTCGGGGAAGGGCGCGTACGGGGTGATCCGCCGAAGCTGCGACATGTCGCCGTCGTCCGGGACGCGCAGGTCCAAAATGCACAGGCTGCCGTACGCCTCGCCGTGGTGCGGCGCCGCCGTCAAAATGTACTTGGGCGAACCCGGAATCGCCCGGATGCTCATCTCGGTGTACGGGCGATGGCGGCGGCTGTCGGGGCGGGTGTTGTCCGCGAACGTGTGCCACGGGTAAGGATAATTGCCGTGCGGGGCGCGCGGGTTGCGGCCGTCCGGGAAGCACGTCCAGAAATTCGAGCCCAGGCAGTTCTCGCGGTCGGTGTAGTCCCACCGCGTGTAGACCAACATGCCGTTGTTGTCCACGCTGGGGTGCCACTCGCTGGTCTCGTAGTAACTCAGCGGGAAGATGTCGCTGCCGTCGCCCTTCATCGAGTGCAGCACGTGCGTGCGAACCGGCAGGCCCGAAAAACACCGGATGTACCCGCCCCGCCGCTCCGAAATAAACGCGATGCGCCCGGACGGCAGATACACCGGGTCGAAATCGTCCCACGCGCCGTCGGTGAGCTGGCGCAGGTGCGAACCGTCCACGCCCGCCTCGAAAATGTGATACGCGCTTTTCTCGGTCCACTCCCACACGTGCGCCGTCGCCTGCGTGTAAGCGAGCAGGATCCGCTGGCCGTCATACGACAGATCGGGCGACAGAAACGCGCCGGGCTTGAGCGTCTGGCCTTTGAGCCGCCCGGCCTCGACGCGCGAATCCGCCAGCAGGTCCGCGACCTTCGGCTGCGATTTCAAGTCGCGCGCGACGTACAGCCCGCCGCCCGGAACCGCGTTGAATCCGAAATACTGCGTGTTGAAATGCTGCCCCTGCGCGTCGCCGGTGCATGACGGGCCGTCCTTACGCGAACCTCCGTACACGCCGTGCGCGACAAAAAGCATCGCGTCGAAATTCATCAGCGGATTGGAAAACGCGATCTCGCGCTGAAGCGAGCAGGCCGCCAGGAACAGTCCCTGACGATTGTCGCCGGGCGGGAGTTTCGCGGCGGCTGCGCGCAGGACGGCCAAGTCGGCCGCCAGCGGCGCCATCGCCGCGCCGGCGGACTTCAGATGCTCCAGGAGCGCCCCGGATCGCCGCAGCACGATGTCCAGCGGATCCCGGTCGCCCGGTTGAATCAGCGCCTGCGCGTCGAACACCTCCGCCGCCGCGGATGGGGGCAACCCCTCGGCGCCGTGGATCTGCCGGTCGAGGTGATAGTAATGCTCCAGCCAGTCGCGCAGCAGCGCGTCGCGAGCGTTCCCGGCCTTGGCCAGGGAAGGCAGCTTCAGCGACTCCAGGGCGATGGCCAAGGCAGCGCGGGCGCCGGGCAAATCGGGTTCGGGCGCCATAAGCTCCGACCCGGCCGCGGCGGACGGCGATGCCGGCGAGGCCGCCGCGTCGTTGTGCAGCGGCGCGGCGTCCGCGAATTTCACCGCGCCGGCGGGCTCGTCGAAATGGTACAAGGCCAGCGTGTGCTCGTCGGACACGAACGGCGCGTCGGGAATGCCTTTGATCTCGCGGGCCACGCTGGAGACGCGGACCTCGTCGATCCAGCCGGTCGTCGGAATGCCGCCCTCGCACACGTCGCCGATGACCAGCGGGCCGACCTCGACGGCCGCGCGGAACTGCGACCGCTTGGTGGGAAAGTCCAACTGGAGCTTGCCGTCCACGTACAGCCGCGTTCGACCCTCCTCCAGCACCATGGCCAGGTAATGCCACTTATTGTCCGCGATGCCCATCGCGGTGCCGCGCTGGCAGGGGTCGGTCGAGGGAACGTACCCCATCAGGCTGCCGTCGTTGGCGAAGATTTCCCAGTGCGTCAGCGACCGCTTGAATTGACTGGCGACCAGGACGTTGTACCCGCGTGACCTCGCGACCTTGGCCCAGCACTCGACGGTGATCGGCCAACGCGTCATCGCCGCAAGACCGGGCGCCTTGGCGAAGACCTTCGAGGCCGGCAGAGCGTTTCCGAACCGCCCCTCCCCCGCCGCCATCGCCGCGCACAGCAGGACCGTCGCCACCGTCACACGCAACCGCCGCCGGAACGTCCAGGTCAACATGCACCTCTTGTGGCACCCTCAAGTCCGCTTGGGGGTGTCCGGAATGCCGGCAAGTCCTCAGACACCCCCAAGCGGACTTGGGGGTGCCACCGGCCGCTCATGGATTATCCCGCGCGCTGGCGATTCCGCAAGCGTTCTTCCGGACTTATCACGATCTGGAAGACACAACTCGGGTGCCATGCCCAAGTCCGCGCGGGCATGTCTTCGCGGTGCCCCGTGCCAAGACATGCCCGCGCGGACTTGGGCATGGCACCCACGCACTCTTCCTTTGAATCCCCCGCGGCGATTTCGTATGATGGAGTGATCTATGGAACTAATCGCCACCATCAACATCTGGGACCTGATCTTCCACACCAAAGATTTCCTGGGAGACTTGGTCAACACCTACCACGTTTGGGTCTACCTGATCCTTCTAGGAATCCTCTTCTGCGAAACAGGGTTGGTGGTTACACCCGTTCTTCCGGGCGATTCCCTTTTGTTCATCACGGGTTACTTCGTTTTCAAGGGGAATCTGGTCCTGGGATGGGCCGGCGCCGGCGAGGCGACCCTGGTCTGGACCGTTGGAATTCTGTGCCTGGGGCCTATTTTCGGCGACACCGTGAATTATTGGATAGGGCGATTCGTCGGGCCAAAAATCTTCCACAAGGAAAAGGTCCGCTTCCTGAACAAGGAATATCTCAACCGCGCCCACGCCTTCTATGAAAAGCACGGCGGCAAGGCCGTCGCCATCGGGCGGTTCCTGCCGATCATCCGCACGTTCGTGCCGTTCGTCGCGGGCATCGGTAAAATGCCTTATGCTCGATTCCTTGCCTTTAGCATCGGCGGCACCATTGCGTGGATAAATTTGTGCGTTCTCGCCGGGTATTTCTTCGGGGGCATGATCCCCGACAAGCATTTTGAATTAGTCGTCATCGCAATCATCGTGATTTCGCTGATCCCCGCCTTTGTCGCGTTCATCCGCAACCGCAAGACGACGAGGTCGACAACTAAAGAACAGACCCCTGCGAAACCGCAAGAGATGGTTTCGCAGAACAGTACGAAAAAGTAACCGACCGGGAAAATAACGAGTTCTTGCGAAACTGCTGTCGGCGCACTGAGTGAGTCTATCGCTCGCGGTTTCGCGGAAGCCTTTTGAAGAGGAAAACATTATGTCACTATCTGAAGAAGATCGCGCCAAGTTGATCGCCCTTGCCCGCCAGGGCGTGCGGGCGCAGGTCAGTGGACAGGCGCTCCCGCCGCAGGAACCGTGGGCCGGGGTGCTGGCGCAGAAACGCGGCTGCTTCGTGACGCTGACCAACGGCGGCAGACTTCGCGGGTGCATCGGCACGTTCATGCCGGATCGCCCGCTGGCCCAGATGGTCGCCATCATGGCCCGCCACGCCGCGCAGGATCCCCGCTTCGTCAACAACCCCATCACGGCCGCCGAACTGGAAAACCTGCACCTGGAAGTCTCGGTGCTCTCGCCGCTGGAACCGACCACCCAGCCGGACAAGCTGCGGGTGGGAACCGACGGCATCTACATCATGCGCGGAGGCTGCTCCGGCTGCTTCCTGCCGGAAGTCGCCACGGACCAGGGATGGGACGCCACCGAGTTCCTCACACAGTGCTGCCAAGGCAAAGCCGGCCTGCCCCCCGACGCCTGGCGGCAACCCGAAACCAAGGTCTTCCTGTTCACATCCGAAAAGTTCGACCACTGAAGAAGCAAATTCCAAGCACCAAGCACCAAATTACAAACAAACGGCAAGCACAAAACACGGAAAACTACAAACGAGGAAACAGCAAAGACCGGTCACCCAAACGAAAGCGCCCTAATTAAGAGCCTTTGCTGTTTGCCTCTTGTCGTTTTGAATTTGTTTGTGATTTGATGCTTGCGATTTGGTGCTTGCTGTCTTCACCCTCGTACCTTCGCCAGCACCGCCAGGGACCATTGGACC
>CAZYDC010000023.1:0-18972 GCA_964646065.1 uncultured Planctomycetaceae bacterium
GTTACGTCTCCTTCGTATAGAGCACGTTTCCCGATGATGCCTTGGGCTTCCGCAAACCAGCGCAAGGCGTACCACCAACATTGGATATATCATGCAAACCACATGCCAGGCCGGCCGCTTTTTCGAGCCTGCGCGGCAAGCACCGGCCGGCACACCGATTGAAGTTACAAACATTTTCAAATTAAAAAACGCCCCTTCTCGCGGAAAAATTTAACCTGCCAAAAATGGTAAATGAGCGCACAAAATGTCATGGCACCCTATCAAATGTCTCTGGAAACATGTTACCGGCCGTGACCCTCCAGGATTGACGGCAGGGGTGGGTCGCGGTAAGCTTCTTTCCATGCCCGACGAAAAGGCGATACTCGCCGCTCTGCAGAAGTTTGCCGACGACGTGACGGCCAAGATGACCACCTTGACCCACGGGGAGCCGGAAGAACAACTTCGCAAACCCTTTGAAGTCTTCATGGAGGAAGTCGGCCACGCGCTGGCGCTGGAGGTGGTTTGTGCTGGGGAAACACTGCTTAAAGACAGAATAGGCAAGCCCGACTTCGCCGTCCATGCCGCGAAGCTGCTGGCCGGGTACGTTGAACTAAAGGCCACCGGTGTCGGCGCGAGGCCCGAAAAGTTCACCGGGCACAATGCTCAACAATGGAAGCGATTTCAAGCTATCCCGAACCTGATTTACTGCGACGGCAACGACTGGGGCCTGTACCGCGACGGCAAAGCCATCCGCCCTGTGGTGAGCCTTTTTGGCGACGTGGCGACGGACGGCAAAAAAGCCGTCGATCCCAAAGACGCCCAGGCCGTGACGGGCCTCTTGACGGATTTCCTTTCCTGGAAGCCCATCATCCCAACCAACAGTAAAGGCAAAATCGACCTCAAGGGCCTGGCCGGGCTGCTGGCCCCACTCTGTCGGATGCTTCGCGACGACGTGACCGACGCCCTGAAAGACCCGCAATCCCCGCTGGTGCAACTGGCCAAGGAATGGGGGCAACTGCTGTTCCCCGACGCCAGCGATGAACAATTCGCCGATGCCTACGCCCAAACGGTCACGTTTGCGCTGCTGCTGGCTCGAAGCGAAGACGCTAACCCGCTCAGTCTGGAAACCGCCGAAACCGCCTTGGCTGGCGACCACAGCCTGCTTTCCAGAGCACTTCAGGTTCTGACGGATCGGAATGCCCGAGCTGAAATCTCAGCTTCGTTGAATCTGCTAATCAGAGTCATTGGAGAAGTGCCCCCGGCTGTGCTCAAGAGCCCCGGAGACGCGTGGCTCCTTCGGTATCAAGACTCCCTGCCGTTTACCGCTCGTGAAGACCCGTGGTTGTTTTTCTACGAAGACTTTCTTGCCGCCTACGATCCTAAATTGAGGAAGGACGCCGGGGCGTATTACACGCCTGTCGAAGTGGTGCTGGCACAGGTCCGTTTGGTAGACGACCTTCTGACGAATCGACTGGGCAAGGCTCTTGGTTTCGCCGATCCCGGAGTTGTGACACTGGACACGTCCGTAGGAACTGGAACTTACCTACTGGCCATCATTGATCATGCGTTGGCAAAGGTCCATGCAGAGCAGGGCAAAGGTGCGGTGCCTGGGAAGGCCACGGCTTTGGCCAACAACCTTTACGGTTTTGAGATCATGGTCGGCCCGTTCGCCGTCTCGGAACTCCGGGTCACCAGGGCGCTTCAGGACTGGGGGGCAAGATTGCCGGCAGACGGCACCCATATTTACCTAACAGATACTTTGGAGAATCCAGGCACCACCCCTCCCCAAATGGGATTGTGGTATAAGGAAATCGCCGAACAGCACAAACGAGCCCTGCATGTCAAAGCTACCGTCCCTGTCATAGTTTGCATGGGGAATCCGCCCTACGACAGGCATGAGGCCGCCGACGAAACAAACAAAGCCCACACTGGGGGATGGGTCCGGTGGGGCGACGATGGAAAAGGCACGGGCGCGATTCTGAATGACTTCATTGCCCCGGCCGTCGCGACAGGCCATGCGCGCTTTATGGCGGGCTTGTATAACTTGTACGCATATTTCTGGCGATGGTCACTGTGGAAGGTCTTCGAGGGCAAGACGGCCGCTGGCCCAGGCGTGGTGAGTTACATCAGCGCGTCGAGTTACATAGACGGCGATGCCTTCTGCGGAATGCGCGAACACATGCGCCGGCTTTGCGATGAACTTTGGATTCTGGACCTGGGAGGGGAAGGCCGAGGGACGCGCAAGAGCGAAAATGTCTTCGCTATTCAGACGCCGGTGGCAATCGCCGTTGCCGTCAGATACGGCAAGCCCAAGAATGATACCCCCGCCAAAGTCCATTTCGCCCGGATTGATGAGAGGACACGGGGAGATAAGTTGAAGGCTTTGTATGCAATACCGGATCTCGCTTCCGTCCAGTGGGAAGACTGCCCGGACGATTGGCAAGCGCCTTTCCGACCAGCAGGTTCAGGCGCGTTTTTCAAGTGGCCGCTGTTAAAAGACCTCTTTCCATGGCAACAACCCGGAGTGAAGACGCATCGGCCCTGGGTGATTGGTGTTGATGAAAAAACCCTACAGCACCGCTGGCGTATTCTGCTCCATGGGGGTGACAGAGCAAAAGCATTCAAAGAAGATAGCGGCCGCCGGATCAACGATTCATGCACAGTGACACTCACGCCGGAAGGTTCCCTTTCGCCCATTGCCACCCTTCAACGCAACGCGCCGATTCCCCCAGTCCACCAATACGCTTTCCGATCATTCGATCGGCAATACATAATCGCCGACGGAAGGCTGATGACCCGCCCGCGCCCTGTCCTATGGCATGCGCATGGCGATCCGAACCAAAGCCGACAGGTTTACGTTTCAACCCTCATGAACCATCCCCTTGGTGATGGAGCGGGCATCACGGCTTGCGCATCTATACCGGATGTCCACCATTTTCGGGGATCTTACGGAGGAAAGGCAATCGTTCCTCTGTATCGAGATTCGGAGGGGAAAGAGTCGAATGTATTGCCGGGCCTCCTCGATTTACTCTCAAAGAAATATGCCTTGGCCGTGAATCCAGAGGATCTTTTGGCCTACGTCTATGGGGTGCTGGCGCAACCGGCATTTACGAAGCGATTCGCCGACGAACTGGGCACGCGCGAGCTTCGCGTGCCGCTGACGAAGAATGCCAAGCTTTTCGCCCTAGTGCGCGACGTAGGGGCGAAGTTGCTTTGGCTGCACACCTATGGACAGAGATTCGTCCCAACGGGCAAGCACAAAGGGCAACTGCCGCGTGGCGCGGCCCGTTGTGTTAAGGCTGTGCCCGGCGATGCGCCCGGCTATCCCGAAAAGTATGAATACAACGATGCCACCCAAACACTGTGTGTCGGGGCCGGGGAATTCGCGCCGGTTGCACCCGAGGTCTACGAGTTTGAGGTGTCCGGGTTGAAAGTGGTGCAATCTTGGCTGGGTTATCGCAAGAAGAACCCCAAGGGCAAAAGGTCATCACCCTTGGACGAAATCCATCCAGACGTGTGGCCGAACGAATTCACGACGGAGCTTCTTGAGCTTCTTTGGGTGTTGGAAGCGACAGTTGCGGGGTACCCAGCGCAGGCCAAGCTGCTTGCGGCCGTGGTCAAGGGGCCGTGCTTCAAGGCCGAGGAGCTTCCGGCTGTGCCTGACGCAGCCCGCCGGCCGCCGGCCCGGCCTTCGACCAAGGGATTGTTTGACACCGCCAAAGACGACGACGACGGCGAATAAGAACCGGCTTTTCCGCCGCTCTCTTTCGGGGCACCGTGCAAAAACGCAATGGCGGTATTCGTGCGGGAGGGTTGTCATTATTCCATTCATCGCTTACGATGCTGGGGAACCTACAGGAGAACTGGAATGAAAATCGGCGCGATGGTGGAATCGTTTCGTGCGGGACTGGTGGGCGGATTGGAAGCGGCGGCCGAGGTCGGCGCCGACGGCGTGCAGATCTATGCCACTTCCGGCGAGATGCATCCGGACAACATGAACGCGGCCGCGCGCAAGGAACTGCGAAAGCGGCTGGCGGATTTGGGGCTGGAGCTGGCGGCCTTGTGCGGCGACTTCGGCGGGCACGGGTTCCAGGACGCTGCCGAGAACGTCAAGCGCGTCGAGGATTCCAAGCACGTGATGGACCTGGCGCTGGACCTGGGGTGCAAGGTCGTGACCACGCACATCGGCGTGGTTCCCCAGGACGCCTCCAACCCGCGTTACGCGGTGATGGCCAAGGCGTGCGAGGCGATGGGCCGGCACGGCCAGTCGTCGGGGGCGACGTTCGCCATCGAGACCGGGCCGGAGAACGCCCAGGTGTTGCGGGCGTTCCTGGACCACATTCTGTGTGGCATTCAGTCTTGTGGCACCCCCAAGTCTTCTTGGGGGTGTTCTGGCGGAGGCGCAAAACCCGGACACCCCCAAGCGGACTTGGGGGTGCCACAAGAGGGGGTGCCACAAGAGGTACCAGGAATTGGCGTGAACTTCGATCCGGCCAACCTGGTGATGGTGCAGTGCGAGGACATTCCCAAGGCCGTTGGCCTGTTGGGTAAGTACATCGTGCATACGCACGCGAAGGACGGCCAGAACCTCTGCAAGATCACCGGCGAGCAGCTTTACAACGGCGCCGACGTGCCGCCCAACTTCAAGCCTTGGGAGTGCATCAAAGAGGTGCCGCTGGGCGAAGGCCAGGTGCCCTGGCCGCAATACATCGCCGCGCTCAAAGCCGCGAAATTCGACGGCTACCTGACCATCGAGCGCGAAGTAGGAGAAGACCCGAGGCACGATATTGCCAAGGCCATTGGGTTCTTGAAATCGCTCCTCTAGCGAGGGGGGGGGAACGTCAAAATGACGAATGTCGAATGACGAATCAATAACGAATGTCAAATGACCAATATGGAACTCGCCCCGCGATGCGGGCCGTTCCTCCGTATTGGTCATTTAGTTATTGGATATTGATTCGTCATTCGACATTCGTCATTTATTTGTCTTCCCCGTCCGCCGATCCGGTTTTCGCTTTCCCGTCCAAGAAATCCACCAGTGCCCGGCAGACCATTTCTTCCGTCTGCCTGGCCCGCGAAATGTCGCAGTGGTTGAGCAGCACGGAATACGCGGCGGCGGGCTTTCCCTGGGCGTCCAGGACGTAGCCGCTCAGGCAGGAAACGCCCTCGATGAAACCGGTCTTGCCCAGCACGCGGCCGCGATAGGGCGCCTCTTTGAGCCGCTTGCTCAGCGTGCCGTCGGTGCCGGAGATCGGCAGGGCGTCTAGCAGGACCTTGGAGTCGGGGCGTTTGAGGACGGCCGCAAGGAGCGTGACCATGGCGCGCGGGCTGACGCGGTCGTTGCGGGAGAAGCCGCTGCCGTCGCAGATCACAAAGCTGTCGGCGGCCAGGCCGTACTCTTTCTGGAGCGTTTGGGTTTCGATCTGGGCGCTGCCCTCGAACGTGCCGTCGCCCGCCCGCAGGAACATGCCCTCGGCGATCATGTTCACGCTTTTCTTGTCGGCCCGGTTCATCACTAAGGACAGCGGCGTGGTGGTTTGGATCAGGGGTCTGGCTTTGTCCAGTCCGGCCTGGTCGGCCGGGACCATGCGGACCTCGCCCTCGACTTTGAGGCCGGCCTTTTCGATGCGGTCGGCCAGCACGCGCCCGAACATCAGCGGGGGGTTGTTCACGGCCCAGGAAACCGGACTGGTCATGTTGTACGCGGCCTTGCCGGAGACCGTGATTTCCGACTCGTCGCGATTGTTGGCCAGGCCGTACGTCCCCTTGCCCGGGCTGGTCGCGTTGAGAACCTGGATGAACCGGCTCTCGGGCGAGAGCACCGGAACCACCGAGCCGTTCTTGCCCTTGTTGAACCGCACGTCGAAACAGTTGTTGTTGAAGTTCAACTCGGAGATCGGGGCGCAGTACCAGCGTGCGTATTGATCCTTGGGCCAATCCTTGTGCCGATAGTTCCCGCCTCGGGCAATGACGATGACGTTTCCGACGGGCCGGCCGGAGCGGTTCTTGACCGCGTCGGCCTTGATCGCCTTGGCCCAGAGATCCATTTCGGCGTAGATGGTTTTATTGTTCGCGGCGGCAACCACGGGGTCGCCCATGACCGGGTCGTAGTCGCCTTTGACCAGCACGTCGTTTCCGGAGGTGTAGATGACCGTGGTGTAGCGGAAGTCGCCGCCCAAGCGGGCCAGCGCGAAGCAACTGGTCAGGACCTTCATGTTGCTGGCGGGCGCGAACAGCTTGTCGGCCTGCCAGGCCAGAAGTTCCTTGCCGTCGCTGAGGCGCACGGCGCAGGCGCCGACGGGAGACTTGGTTTTCCCCAGGGCCTGCAATTGCTCCATGACCCGCGGCGGCAGCGACTCCTGCGCGCAGGCGGCCGCGGAGAAACAAAGCATCGTCATCGCCAACATCAACGTACGTCGAAAGGAAAACAGGTCCATTACGGCATCGCTCCTCATGCGGGTATTCTAGACGATCAATGACAAATGACGAATGACGAATCAATAACGAATGACCAATGTCAAATACGGAAAACCCGTTCGTCCGTATTGGGCATTCATCATTCAGGTATTTGTCATTGATTCGTCATTCGTCATTCGACATTCGTCATTTCTTCGTCAGTCGCCGAAGCTCGTTCCGATGCCTCGCGCGGACAGGACCGTCGGATGGTCCATCGGTACGGTGCGGACCTTGTCGGCGACCTCGGAAATCGGCACCGACTCGATTTTGCCGCCGCGCTGCACGACCAGCTCGTTGAAGTGCCCGCTGGTCAGCAGGCGGTAGGCGTAGAATCCGAACTGGGTGGCCAGGTTGCGGTCGTGGGCTGTCGGCGTGCCTCCGCGCTGGACGTGCCCCGGCACGATCGCCCGGCTTTCGATTCCGGTGAGGCTCTCGACCCGCTCGGCGACGAACTTGCCCACGCCGCCCAGGCGGATCGGGTCGGGCGAGGTCTTGTCCACGCGGTCGACGAACTGCTGCCCGCCGGCGGGCTTCGCGCCTTCGCCCGCGGCGATGATCGTGAACCGCTTGCCGACCTTGCTGCGGGCCAGGCACGCCTGGGCCACCTTTTGAATTTCGAAGGGAATCTCGGGGATCAGGATCACGTCGGCCCCGCCGGCCACGCCCGCGTTCAGCGCCAGCCAACCGGCGTAGCGGCCCATGAGTTCCACGACGATCACGCGATGATGGCTGGAGGCGGTCGTGTGGACCTTGTCCAGCGCGTCGGTCGCCGTCGCGACGGCGGTGTCGTGGCCGAAGGTGATTTCCGTGGACCACAGGTCGTTGTCGATGGTCTTGGGCACGCCCACCACGCGCAGGCCGCGCTCGATTAACTTGGCCGCGCCCCTCATCGTGCCGTCCCCGCCGATGACCACCAGCGCGTCCAGCGCCGCCAGGCGGCAATGCTCCATGACCTGGTCGGTCACGTCGCAGGTCTTCCATCCGCCCTGGCCGTCGGGCATGGAAAAGCACGCCGGGTTGGCCTTGTTGGACGAGCCCAGGATCGTGCCCCCCTGCGTCAATATGCCGCTGACATCGCTGGGGTGCAGTTTCCGCAGACGGTTCTCGATGAGCCCCAGGTATCCGTCCTCGATGCCGATGACCTCCAGCCCGCCCCCCAGGGCCGCCTTGGCCACCGCGCGAATGACCGCGTTCAGGCCCGGACAGTCGCCTCCGCCCGTCAAAATACCGATTCGCTTGTGTGTCATAACTTCTCTATCGACCATTCTCCGCCGGAAACTTCATAAAGCGGAACACGCCGCCGGCGCCGCGAACGAGGACGCCCCCACAGGCGGCCGCGCGGCCGAAGGGGACGAATTGGGAAAACGTCAATTGCCTCATGTTCGTCATTGACAGCCGGTTGCGTTATTATCGTTTGTTTATGAAATACTCACTGTTCAATTGAAATAAAACCCGGTATAATCTTGACGACGCGCCTCGGTTCGGGCGCGCCTGGAGACACGTCCTATGTGCGCCGCGCCAATGATCGACCGCAGGCGATATGTTCGGCAACCGCTGCCGACCAGCGTGGAATTTCACCACGAATCTTCCGCACAGAACTACGTCGGGCGGCGCGTCGATTTGTCCGAGGGCGGCCTGCTGATGTACGTGCCCGCGCGCGTGCCGATCCAGGTCGGCGACGTGGTCCGCCTCAAGGCCCGCGCGGCCGGGCAGCCCGAACCCGCGGGACCGGACGAACCATCCACCAAGGCCACCATCGTTCGCGTGGACCGCCATTCGCTGCTGACGATGGGGCACGTGGCCGTCGGAGTGAAGTTCGAAGAATAAGGGTGGCATGGCGACGTTGTTTGTCGCCATGTCTTGTGGCACCCCCAAGTCCGCTTGGGGGTGTCCGGTTGTGAAGCCACCAATAAGACACCCCCAAGCGGACTTGGGGGTGCCACCAGAATCATCGCTGTTCAATTCCTCGCAGACCGAAAAACTTTCTCGCGTTTTCGGTGGTCACGCTCGCGAGTTCCTCCGCCGCGACGCCGCGCAGGCGCGCCAGGAACGCCGCTACGTGCAGCACGTTGGCCGGCTCGTTGGTTTTCATCTTCCGCACCGGCTCGGGGCTCAGATAGGGCGAGTCGGTCTCGACCAGCATTCGTTCCGCCGGCACGAGCAAGGCCGCCTGCCTCAGTTCGTCGCTCCGGGCGAACGTGACGATGCCCGAGAAGCTGATCGTCGCGCCCAGGTCCAGCGCGCGGCGGGCCGCGGCGGCGTTTTCCGTGAACGAGTGAAACACGATCCGCCGCCCCTCGATGCCGCTTGCGGCGATAATGGCCAGCGTGTCCTCGAAGGCCTCGCGGGTGTGGATGACCACGTTCTTGCCCAGCCGCCTGGCCAGGTCAAGCTGCTCGCCGAACACCCGCCGCTGCGCGTCTCGCGGCGAAAAATCGTAGTGATAATCCAACCCGATCTCGCCGATGCCGACATTCCGCGCATCGGCGGCAAGATCTTCAAGCTGAAGCAGCCATTGTGTCGCGGACATCTTGTCCGCGTGTGTCGCGGGCGTCTCGCCCGCGTGTGGCATGGGCATCTTGCCCATGTGTGTCGCGGGCATCCTGCCGGCGTCTTCGCTGTTTCTTTGCTGTTCTTCTGAAGCAGCAGCCGAGCCACCCGCATATTCCTTGGCCTCATGCGGATGCACGCCCGCCAGGGCGAATACGTCCTTTTCGCGATGGGCCAATCCCAGGTTTGCGCGGCTCTCAACCAGGTCGCCGGCCGCGCAGATAACCGCCCCCACTCCCACCGCCCGCGCGCGCAAAAGCACGTTCCCGACATCCGGCAATAGCCGGCCGTGAGCGAGATGGCAGTGTGTGTCGATCAGTTGCATGACTTACCGTTCGGCGGCGGGCTTGCGGCCTTGGTCGGTCAGCATTTGCTGGAGGCTGGCCAACTGCTTGGCCTGCGCGGAGCCTTCGACCGCCCGGACGGCGATTTCCTGCACTTGCTGGTAGGCCTTCTCGGCCTGCTGCTGGAGCTTGGTCAACCGTTCGGCCTGTTCCTTGACCGTCGCCTCCAGGCCCGCCACGCGGGCAGCGAATACGTTCTTTTCTCCGGCGAAATCCCGCTTGAGCATTTCTTCCTGGGTTTTGGCTTCCTGTTCCGCGCGCTGGCGGGCCGCGGCGGCGGCCTTGGCGATCGCCGCCTCCAGTTCCTTGGGGAACTGCTCCGCTCGCTGCCGCAGTGTCTGGAGTTCCTGCTCGCGGGCGGCCAGCGCCTGCTCGCGCTCCTTGACCGACTGCTCTGCCTGCGCCTTCTGCGCCGCCAAGTCCTTCTTGGCCTTGGCCATTTCGTCGTCGAAGGCGTCCTTCGCCTGCTGCTGCTGGCGGGCAGTCGCGTAACGATATTCTTCCTGCTCGCGCTGGCGGCGTTTTTGTTCGACGGTGTCGCGTTCCTTCTCGAAGGCCTCGTGGTCTTTCTGCTCCGTCGTCAACTGGGCGCGAAGCGTTTCGATCTCCTGCTGGAGTTGTGACTTTTCCTCATTGAGTTCGCGCTCCATCTCGGCGCGTTTGCGTTCCTGGGCCTCGATCATGGCCAGCAGCGTCGAGGCCGACTTCTGAATGCCGTAGATTTCCTGGAGTTCGGCCCCCTTGACCGATACGGCCCGTTTGATTTGGGCGTACTTGGCGACCTCTTCCTCCAGTCTATCGGCCAACTGCATGAGGGTGGTGTTGATGGACGCCTTCAGATCGGCGATGGACTTGATGACGCCCCCGGTGGACAGCGCGTCCCCCGCGGCGACGGCCTGCTGATCGGCCAGGGCCAACAGCCGCTCCTCGGGCTTGGATTCTTCGATCCGCTCCGTCACCTGGCGTTCGGTTTCCTCGATCGTCTCCCGCATCTGCGCCCGCGCCGAGGGACGCTTTTTAGAAGTGCTCTTTTCCGCCATGAACGGACTCCTTATCTGGTGGTTTTGAAGATTGGACGCATGATATTGCGGGAGGCTGGCGGATGCAAGAAAAACGCGAGAAGAAGCCAAACAGCAAGCTGACGTCGGGATCAAGCTCGCCGTTTGGCGCACACGGTGATGTTTTACCCGACCTTTTTCCTCTTCTTGGTCGTGACCTTTTCGTCCGCGCCGATGTTCCATTCTTCGGGCGTGTAGGTAAGAAGCAGCCCGACGAGCTTGGGAGAATCCGGACCCAGTTCCGATTCGAGGGCGTCCCAGATCAACTCTTGCCACCTGTAAAAGCGTTTTCCCTTGAAACTGGCTGAGATGATCTTACCTGTGAGCCGGTTGCCGACCCTCTCCAGAAGATATTGCGGATCCTTGAGAGAAAGTCGGGCAGTTATAATGGTTTTCAGTCTGTCCTTTGAAATTCTCCTCACACGACCCACACTCTCACGTGCGATCAAGGCATCCAGCCCCATTCTTACCAGCGCGGTTTTCCCTCGCACCCCGGTCAGTTCAGCGGCGCGTGCCAGCGCGGCATCATCAATGTTCAACGTGGTTCTCACATCTATAAGTGTGCGTTCGCCATGCGCGTTTGTCAAATGTTCGCAGATTTTCCACTTCCGCACCGGCGCCGCATGGCGACAAACAACGTCGCCATGCCACCCTTGGTTGCTTCAAAACGCCGCGATGATGTGTTTGATCTTGGGCTCCGCCGGTGGGGCCAGCACGATGGCGACGATGTCGAAGCGGATGGTCAGGCCGGTGGTGTCGCGGCTGGAGCAGTAGTATCGGGCGACGGCGCGGAGGTGTTTTTGCTTGGCGGCGTTGACGGCGGATTCGGGGCTGGTGTAGCGGTCGCTGGCGCGGGTTTTGACTTCGACGAAGGCGACGGCCTCGCCGCCCTGGCCCTTGGTGTCCAGCACGATGATGTCCGCCTCGCCGGAGGGGCAGCGGTAGTTTCGGGCCAGGATCTTCAGGCCCTGCTTGCGGAGGAATTTTGCGGCGAGTTCCTCGCCGATCTTGCCCAGGTCGGTTTCGTCACCGCCGGTGGATCGACGGGTGAAAGGCCACACGGGAAGATCCTCACTCTGATTTGAGGGTGATGCTCTGTCATGCGTCCGTTGATGGGTGCCATGCCCAAGTCCGCGCGGGCATGTCCACGCAGTGCGCACATGCCCGCGCAGACTTGGGCATGGCACCCTTGAAACACTGTCTACGTGCTATTCGGTCTTGGCGGCGGGAGCCGCAGCGGCGGCGGCTTCCTTCTGGGCTTTCTTGGCGGCCTCGACCTCTTCGACCGGGGCGACGATGCGGGAGCCCTTCTGGATTTCCTTCAGGCGCGTGCTCTTTCCGACGCGGTCGCGGAGGTAATACAGCTTGGCCCGGCGGACCCGGCCGCCGCGCACGATCTCGATGCTGGCGATCTTGGGGCTATGCACCGGGAAAATTCGCTCGACGCCTTCGTTGTTCACGATCCGGCGCACCGTGAAGCTCTCGCCGATGCCCTGGCCGCGGCGAGCGATCACCGTGCCCGAATAGACCTGGACTCGCTCTTTTTCGCCCTCGACGATCCGGACATGCACGTTGACGGTGTCTCCGATGTGAAAAACGGGGACTTCCTTCTTCATGCTGGACGCGACGGCCTTCTTCATCAGTTCCATGCTCACGGTGATTCTCCAATCTCTGGTGCGTACATCCGTTTCTTACTGGTCCGGGTGCGACTTCTTATATTTTTCCCAAAGGTCCGGGCGGCGCTCCTGCGTGCGCCGCTTGGACTCCTGCAAACGCCACTTCACTATCTGGGCGTGATGGCCGTTGAGCAGCACTTCCGGCACCGTCATGCCTCGATATTCGCGCGGGCGAGTATATTGCGGATACTCCAGCAGGCCCGCGCTGAACGACTCATCATGCGACGATTCATCCTTGCCCAGGGCGCCCGACTGCAGCCGCACGACCGCGTCGATCAACACCATGGCCGGCAGCTCTCCGCCGGAAAGCACGAAATCGCCCAGGCTCACTTCCAGGTCGGCCAGGCCGCGGATTCGCTCGTCGAACCCTTCGTAATGACCGGCCACCAAAATCAATCTCGGCTCGCGCGCCAGTTCGTTGACCAGGTTCTGGTCGAGCGGCCGGCCTTGCGGGCTGAGCAGCACGACCTTTCCGGGCGGCTGGGCCTCGTTTCGCACGTGCTCGACCGCGTCGAAGATCGGCTGGCACATCAGCACCATTCCCGGGCCGCCGCCGAAAGGGGCGTCATCGACGCTGCCGTAGGAATCCAGCGCAAAATCGCGGACGTTGGTTCGATGCACCTCGACCAGGCCCTTGCGGATCGCCCGGCCGACGATGCTGGAGGCCAGGAACCCGTCGAACATTTCGACGAACAGCGTGAGGATGTCGATACGGATCGGCATGCGACCTTCCGGGCTCGCACAGCCGCGGGGCTGCGCCACAGGGCAACTACTTGCTGATGATGCCCTGTTTCTTGAGCAGGTCATGCACGGTCTCGGTGGGCACGGCGCCCTGCTTGAGCCAATGCTCGATCCGCTCGCGGTTGAGGCTGGTCTTCTTGTCCTCTTGGGCCTCAGGGTCGTACCAACCCAGTTCCTCAATCACGCGCCCGTCGCGGGGTTTGCGTTCGTCCATCACGCTGAGACGGAAGAAACCGCGATGCCGCCGTCCGAATCTTTTCAATCTTAGCTTGACTGCCACAAATCGATCTCCAGCTATCCCCGCCACGCCCGGCGGAGGTTTTCCTATACCGACAGTTCCGGTCCAATTATCGAATCGACCATTCTATCAAGCTCCAATCCGCTTGCAAGGGTATTTTAGCATCGTTTTTCGTACCACGAGGGCCCCAGAGAGAATTGCACATTGCAAATTGCAGATTGCTGATTGAAAAACGAAGAGACTGGGGCAGGAGTCCCTTGTCTTTTCTTCGCCGTTCAATCTGCAATGTGCAATTTGTTGTGTCTCTGTGTCGCCCTTTTGTTGACAGGGCCTCTGGGGGTGCAACTGGATTCGATACCGGGTTGCGGCTATGATCTGGATATGTTCTTCCGACGATACGGCACCTTTTCGGGCGGGATCAGTTTGCCCGACGACAAACACGCCACGCTGAACGCGTCGATCCACTCGATTGGCCTGCCGGCAAGGCTGCGGGTGCCGATTTCCTTCGGTTCGTCGATTTCCGCGCAGGTGCTGGTGAACGTGGGCGAGGCGGTGTCGGCGGGGCAGCGGCTGGTGCAAGGCGCTTCGCCGGAGGCGGATATCTTTTCGCCCCTGGGCGGGCGAGTGTCCGCGATGGCGACCGCGCAGGTGCCCACGCGAGAGGGATTCGTTTCACTGCCCGCGATCGAATTGACGGCCTTGGAAGGCCCGTGGGACGACCGCGAACCCGCTGGGGAAAAGGGCGGTTTCAACTGGCGTCAGGCTGACCCGGCGGCGCTCCGCGAGCGATTGGCGCAAGGTTCGCTGCCGACGCACCGGATGAACGTCAGGCCGCTGTCGCAGTGGATCGCCAAGGCCATCAGACATGGTTGCCGCACGCTGATCGCCAACGCCATGGAAAATCAGCCGTACGTTTCCTGCGACCACCGCATGTTGGCCGAGCATGGAAAGCAGGTGCTCCAGGGCCTGGCCATCTTGGCCCGGGCCATCGAGGCGCCGGAGGTGCTGCTGGCGGCGGACCAGCGGCGCCTGGGCGATTACAAGCAACTGCTGGCCGCGTCGCGTCACTATCGCATCAGCCCGGTGGCGCTGCCGCACAAGTACCCCATCGGGGCCGACCCGATCCTGGTCAAGGTGCTCAAGAACCGCGAAATGCCGCCGGGCGGCACGACCATGCAGGTCGGTTGCGCCGTCGTCGGGCCGGCGATCTGCCTGGCGATTTACCGCTGGATCGTGGTGGGGCGGCGGGCACTGGGGCGGATCATCACGCTGGGCGGCGAGCGGGCCCAGGTGCATGGAAATTTCTGGGTGCCCTTCGGAACGCTCTGCCATGACCTGCTGCCCGGCGCCGCCGACCTGATCCACGGCGGGCCGATGGTCGGCCTGCGGTGCTCGCTCCACAGCGTGGTCACGCCCGGAACCGAGGCGGTGCTGGCCTTGGACCCCACGCCCGTCCGCCTGGCCACGCCTTGCATGAGGTGCGGCTGGTGTACCGACCACTGTCCCGCGCGGTTGAACGTGGCGGCCTTGAACGACGCGTTCGAGCTGGGCCAGACCGACCACGCCCGCCGCCTGGGCGCGGTGGCGTGCATCGAATGCGGCGTGTGCTCTTATATTTGTCCCTCGTGTCTGCCGCTCAGTCAGCGGGTCAAGCGGCTCAAGCGGGTCCTTCGCGGGACCTTCCGCCGAGGCATCCAACTGTCCAAACCGGAAGGGAGCGGTCCATGAGCCCACCGGCCTCGACATTGCCTGCGCTGGCGGACCTTTCGGATCGGCTCAATCCGCTGGGTTCGCCCTTCCTGCGAGCGCCGGAGACGGCCCGGACGATTTTCCTGCTGGTGATGGCGGCCGCGATGGGTCCGTTGGCGGCCGGGCTGGTGTTTTTCGGTTGGCGGGCGGTGCAGGTGGCGGCCTTGTCGGTCGGCGCGTGCGTGGCGATCGAGTGGCTGTATTATCGCCTCACTCGCCTGCCGGCCTTGATGGGCCGCTCACACGCCTACCTGACGGGCGTGCTGCTGGCCTTGACGCTTCCGGCCCACGTGCCCTGGTATGTGCCCGTGGTCGGGGCGGTCTTCGCGATCCTGGTGGGCAAGGCGATTTTCGGCGGCGTGGGGCATTTTCTCTGGCAGCCCGCGCTGGTGGGCCGCCTGGCGGTGGCCGTGCTGTTCGCCCAGCAGATCGCCAACCCGCTGCCCCAGTTGCCGGGCGCCTGGCCGATCCTGGCGCAGAACAAGATCGTCGTCGGCGACGAACTCAACGCAAGCTACGAAGCTTCATACCGGCAGTGGCGGCGCACCCCGCCGGCCCCGGGGCGCGACGCATTCTGGCTGACGAGCGTTCAGGACAAGCTGGCCCCGTTGACCCGCTCGAGCCAAGGCGTGGAATACAGCGCCCTGGCCACCGTGCCGGAAACCCCCGGCGCCAAGCCGGTCATGATCCTGCAAGTGCCGCCGATCGGCGACCTGCTTCTGGGCGCCAGGCCGGGGGGTATCGGCGAGACCTGCGCGGCGGTGATCGTGGTGGCCGGGCTGTACCTCGTGTATCGCCATTACGTCAAGTGGCAGTTGCCCGCGGCGTTCGTTTTTTCGGCCTGTGTGGTGGCGGCCTTGGCGCCGATCCAGCTTCAGGGACCCGGGGACACGATCGTCGGCGCCTGGGGTCCGCCCGGCGGCTGGCTGGCGATGAACTGGTTCTCCTCGGCCGAGCCCTGGACGCAGCCGCCCCTGCTGCGCGAAGGCCTGGAGGTCGGGTTCATCTACGTGTGCTACCAACTGCTCAGCGGGGAGTTCCTGCTGGCCGCGTTCTTCCTGGCCACCGAGACGACTTCCCGCCCGGTGACCACCGGAGGGCAGATCCTTTTCGGCTTAGGCGCCGGCGGCGCCGCCATGCTGATGCGGTTGTACGTGGACACGCCCATACCGGCCTACATCGCCGTGCTGCTGATGAACACCTTCACGCCCATGATCGACACGATCTGGCGCCCCCGAGTGCTGGGCATGAGACGCTACGCCTGGCTCAGGAAGACCGTAGAGCGTAGGGCGTAAGAGCGAAGAAAAGGCGAACCGCAGAACATTCGAATGTCGAACAGCAGAAGGCAGAAGTACGGAGTTGGGATTCCAGGTCTGTACTTCATCATTCTGCTGTTCGGTTGTTCGAATGTTCTGCGGTTCGCTGTTTCCGGCTGTTTCTTCGCCGTTACGCTCTACTCCCTACGCCTCACGCTCCACGGTCTTCCGGCCGCGGCGAAGATCGACAATAGCGGGACGATCATCGTCTGGTATCGCGGGAATCCGTACGGGCCCGAGAGCAGGCTGGCGATGACAATCATCGCCAGGAGCAGGAAGGATAGCGACGGTTGAAAATGGGGACTGGCTCCGATTTCGCCGTTTGAAATCGGTGCCTGTCCCCATTTTCGACTCTCGCTCGAAATCGGTCTCGGGAAATCGGGGACAGACACCGATTTCGCAGACGACATCGGTCTCAGTCCCCGATTTCCAGGTCCCCGATTTCCCCTCCACTTTCGCCGCACCAGAAAGAGGATTACGCCCAGGTACTGCACGGCCGTGATAGTTGTGATGATCGCCGTCAGGCCCATCGCCGCGCCCCGGTGCGGGACGCCCTCGTCGCCGAAATAATATTTGGCGGCGGCCCAGGGTCCCTGTTTGCGGAGCACGTCGCTGGTGCCTCGCTGACCATGCGACAGTCCGGCGATCTCCAGCACGTCGGTTGCGCCGGGCAGGAAAAACCCTACGACCCCCTTGACGTGCAGCCGCGCGTACAACCACGGATGCTCGCCGATGACCCGGGCGGAATATTCCTGGCGGAATCGCGCCGCCTGCCCGGGCGTCCGCGGCCCGTGCGCGATCTCGTCGGCATGGTCCAGGTCGCGCATGTACTGCCGGCCTGCTTCGGCGTCGGAGAACAGGGGACTGGAGAAAAGGGGACTGGCTCCTTTTTCGTTGTTTGAAAAAGGTGCCTGTCCCCTTTTCTCCGGTTGCAGGTGCGCCAGCAATTCCGGAACCGCGTCGGCGTAAACGCTGTCCGAGGCGAAGCTGGAAAAGCCGCGGTAATCCGCCCGCACCGCGTTCCGGGCGACCCACGGCCCCAGCAGCAGGATTCCAATCCCTGCGTACATTGCCAAATCGAGAAACGCCCTTCGCGGCGAAAGGAGACCGATTCCGATGTGGGCTTCTGAAATTGGGCCCCGCCGCGAAGTGAGCCCCCGCCCAACCGCCCGCGCCAGCAGTGCCGTCGCGAGGATGGCCGCGAACACCAGTCCCGTCGGCCTGACGTAGCAACCCGCCGCCAGCACCGCCGCCGAGGCCAGCAGCGACCAGCGACGGCTGAACTTCCAGTAATGCACGAACAGCAGCACCGCCAGCGTCAGCAGCATGGCGAACAGCCCGTCCGATAGCAGCCTCATGCTGGAGGCAATCGCGATGGCCGAGGTCGCTTGGAACGCCGCCGCCCACGCGGCCGCCCGCGGGTCGAACACCGCCCAGGCCAATAGGTAGGTCAGGTACACCAGCAGCACGTCGATGACGAGTTGAACGATCAGGATGACGTGCCACCAATGGTTCGGCCCGCCAAGAACACTGCCGAGCATTAGAAAAATGGGGTATCCCGGCGTGCGGAAGATTTCCGGCTCGCGGCCGCCGAAAAACCCGTGCCTCACATCATCGGCTAGATAAAGGTAGCCCACGCTGTCGGGCGTTTGCACTCCTTCGGGCGCCTGGTCATAGGCGCCTGGGGCAAAGGGATGCGTCGGCCGATCCCACGCGGCCGCCAGCAGCGACACTCGAAGTGCCGTAGCCAGCAAGAGAATCAAGATGATCGTTCGTCCGGACATTGCCTGCCACTTCAATGCGTCATAGTATACAATACCCGCTATGGCCGAGATGTTGAAGGTAAACGAGATTTTCCTGAGCCTCCAGGGCGAGGGCACGCGGGCGGGTTTGCCCTGTTCGTTCGTGCGCCTGGCCGGGTGCAACCTGCGGTGCAAATGGTGCGACACCGCGTACGCCTGGACCGACGGCCAGGAAATGTCGGTCGAAAACGTGCTCCACCGCCTGGAGGAATTGGCCTGCCCCCGCGTGGAAGTGACCGGCGGCGAACCGATGATCCAGCCGCTGACGGTCGAGCTGCTCGGGCGGCTGGCCGAGGGTGGATACGAAGCCCTGCTGGAGACCAACGGCTCGATCGACCTTGCGCCCGTGGACAGCCGCGTGGTCAAGATCGTCGATTTCAAGTGCCCCTCCAGCGGGCAGGCGGAAAGTTTTCTCCGGTCCAACATCGACCTGCTCACCCCGCGCGACGAGGTGAAGTTCGTTCTGGCCGACAGCGAGGATTTCGACTTCGCCGTCGACGTGATTCGCCGGCACGACCTGTGCGCCCGCTGCGCGGTGATCCTGTCGCCGATCCTCGGGCGGCTGGCGCCGGCCAACCTCGCCGCGTGGATCCTGAACGAGAAAATGGATGTGCGGCTGGGGCTGCAACTTCACAAGATCATCTGGCCGGACAGGGATCGTGGAGTGTAGAGCGTGGCGCGTAGAGCGTAACGACGAAGAGAAGATCGCAGACCGTGGATTGCAGGGCGCAGGGCGTAACGGCGAAGAACGACGTCCTTTCTTTTTCTTGACGCCCCACGCGCAACGCTCAACGCTCTACGGGATGACATAGAGAGATTGACATGAATGCCGAACTCATCAAAACATTCAGGTTCGAGGCCGCCCACTCGCTGACCGGCGTGCCGGAGGGCCACAAGTGCCGTCGCATTCACGGCCACAGCTATCGACTGGACGTGCATGTCGAAGGGCCGGTGGACGAGGCCTCGGGAATGGTGATGGACTTCCACGAAATCCAGAAAGTGGTCAAGCCGATCATCGAGCAGTTGGACCATCGCCTGCTCAACGACATCGCCGGCTTGGAGA
>CAZYDC010000024.1:0-18510 GCA_964646065.1 uncultured Planctomycetaceae bacterium
TGAGGCGTTTCTTGAAGAATGCCCTCACGGGCACACTACAAACGGGATGCTTCAAAAAGGATACACTGTTTACTAGCTACCTTCTGGCAACTAATATTCCCGATCAAACAAAGGAAAAACCAATGAACATTCAGAGAAAATCTTTCGGCAAGACCAAGCAGGGCGAGGCGGTTGACCTCTTTACGCTGAGCAACGACAAGGGCATGACCGTCGCGATCACCAATTACGGCGGGATCATCGTCTCGGTCATCGTGCCCGACCGCACGGGCAAGACGGCCGACGTGGTGCTGGGCTTCGACACCCTCGACGGATACCTGGCCGGGAACCCCTATTTCGGATGCATCACCGGGCGCTATGCCAACCGCATCGGCGGCGCGAAGTTCACGCTGGGCGGCAAGACGTACGAACTGGCCAAAACCCACGCACCCAATACTCTGCACGGCGGGTTCGTCGGGTTCGACAAGAAGGTCTGGCGGGCCGTGGAAAAGAAGGCCGCCGATTGCATCGCCGTGGAGATGAGCTATCTCAGCAAGGACGGCGAGGAAGGCTATCCGGGCAACCTCGACTGCCGAGTGACGTACAGCCTGGACAACAGCAACGCGCTCAAGATCGACTACTTCGCCACGACGGACAAGGAAACCGTCGTGAACCTGACCAACCATTCCTACTTCAACCTGGCCGGCGCCGGTTCGGGCGACATCCTGAAACACGAGCTGACGATCTTTGCCGACAAGTTCACGCCCACGGACCCCAACAGCATTCCCACCGGCGAGATCGCGCCGGTCAAGGGCACGCCGCTGGATTTCACCGCGCCGCACGTCATCGGAGAGCGAACGAACGAACCGTTCGAGCAACTCGTCTGGGCCAAGGGCTACGACCACAACTGGATCCTCCGCCGCCAAGGCAATTCGCCGGACATGGCGGCCAAGGTGTATGAACCCACTACCGGCAGGGCGATGGAAGTGCTCACAACCGAACCGGCCATCCAGTTCTACGCGGGCAATTTCCTCGACGGCACCGTCAAGGGCAAGGGAGGCAAGGTCTACAACCATCGCTTCGGCCTGTGCCTCGAAACCCAGCACTACCCCGACTCGCCGAACCACCCGAACTTCCCCACCACCGTCCTGAAACCGGGACAAGAATACAAGACGACGACGGTTTATCGGTTCTCGACAAAGTAAACCGGGTTTCGGGAATCGGGTTTCGGGATTCGGGAAAAAACGACGAGGAGACTCTTCGCTGTTTCTTCCCGAATCCCGGTTCCCGAAACCCGAATCCCGGTTCTCTCTACAGGACCCCCTGTTGCAGCATGGCTTCGGCGACTTTGACGAATCCGCCGACGTTGGCGCCTCGCACGTAATCGACGTGGGCGTGATCGATCCGCCCGTATTTCACGCAGGTCTCGTGGATGGACTTCATAATGCTCTGAAGTTGCAGATCGACCTCGTGGCGGGAGCGCCTCATGCAACCGGAGTTCTGGGTCATTTCCAGGCCTGACACGGCGACGCCGCCGGCGTTGGCGGCCTTGCCCGGTCCGTACAGGATGCCGGCGCTCTGGAACACTTCGACGGCCTCGGGGGTCGAGGGCATGTTCGCGCCTTCCGAGACGCAGGTGCAGCCGTTCTTCACCAGTTCGCGTGCGTCGTCGGCGTTCAGCTCGTTCTGCGTGGCGCTGGGGAAGGCCAGTTTGCAGGGCACCGACCACGGCCGCTTGCCCGGAAGGAACTTGGCTTCCTTGTACTTGTCGGCGTATTCCTTGATGCGTCCGCGTCGAAGGTTTTTGAGCTCCATGACGTACGCCAGCTTTTCCGGAACGATCCCGGCAGGATCGTAAATCGTGCCGTCGGAATCCGAGAGCGTCACGACCTTGGCGCCCAGTGCGTTTAGTTTTTCGACGGTGTACTGGGCCACGTTGCCCGACCCGCTGACGGCCGCGACCTTGCCCGCCATCTCCTCGCCGCGAGTGTGCAGCATTTCCAGCGCGAAGTACGTCGAGCCGTAGCCGGTTGCCTCCGGCCGAAGGTTCGATCCGCCCCAGGCGATCCCCTTGCCCGTCAGCACGCCGTTAAACCGGTGCGTCAGCCGGCGGTACTGCCCGAACAGGTAGCCGATCTCCCGCCCGCCCACGCCGATGTCGCCGGCGGGAACGTCAATGTCCGGGCCGATGTAATGCACCAGCTCCGACATGAACGCCTGGCAGAACCGCATCACTTCCCCGTCGGTGTGGCCGTGCGGGTCGAAGTCCGACCCGCCCTTGGCGCCGCCCATCGGAAGCGTGGTCAGGCTGTTCTTGAACACCTGCTCGAACGCCAGGAACTTCAGCACGCCCAGGGTCACCGACGGATGGAACCGCAGCCCGCCCTTGTACGGGCCGATCGCGTCATTCATCTGAATGCGGTAACCGCGATTGACCTGGACCTGCCCGTGATCGTCCACCCAGCTTACGCGGAACATGATCACGCGGTCGGGCACCGTCAGGCGCTCCAGGATCCGCGCCTGCTGATACGCGGGGCGCTCCAGCACGACCGGCATCACGGAACGCACCACCTCGTGAACGGCCTGATGGTACTCGGTTTCGCCCGGAGATTTCGCGACAACGGCATCCATGAATGCGTCCACTTCGGAACGATGTTCGACGGCGGGAGACTTCACCACTGATTTCACCATTCTCTTTTTCCTTTCAAAAGAGAAACCACTATAAGCACAGCGAATAGTGTTGACAACAAAAACTTAACGCCCGGACGACAACTCAATCATAATCATAGGATCGCCCGGTCTTTCTTTATCGGCACGCCGCCAAGCGGCCCAGAAATGTTTTTTGACCGGCGGGAGGAACGAGCCTGCCAAACAGCGAGCTAATGTCAGGGCCTAGTGCTCTGTCGCTCATCGTTTGATGGGTGCCATGCCCAAGTCTGCGCGGGCATGTGGGCACAGAACGGACATGCCCGCGAAGACTTGGGCATGGCACCCAGATTCATCATTTGACGTGCGACAGAGCACTAGCAGCCCGTTGAAAAAGTAGCATGGGCATCTTGCCCATGAGTCTCACGGGCGTCCCGCCCGTGCAAATGCCCAAGAACATGGGCAAGATGCCCATGCGACTCATGGGCGAGACGCCCATGCTACGCCGGATGGCCTTTTTCAACGGGCTGCTAGCTCGCTGTTTGGCGTAGACCGTGTTTCTATGAGTGCTTTTGGTTCATGACCGTACTTGCGATTTTCGCCAAACCCAGGCGCAAATCCGAGCCCAACCGGTTCCTGTGGGGATATACAGCTCGGTATGTCCGGGAAACGCAATTTCTTGTCCGCAAGTACGGTCATGCACTCGCACCCTTATGGGCTGCACCGCACGCCCCGATACCATCTACGTTGATCGCCCTGCACTCTTGGGCCCGGACAGATTCCCCAGCACGACCGACGCGCTGACGACGCCGGCCGCAACAAGCAGGTGCGGTTTGAATCCGTTCCGCATGACCGCGCCCATCAGCAGCGTGGACAGCGCGGGCAGCGAGGCGGCCATCAGCCCCAGCACGCTGGCTGGGGCGCGGTGCAGGGCGAGCTCCCATAGCAGGTATCCCGCGCCGTAAGGGCCGAGGCTCAGGCCCAGCATGGCCACCCACCCCATCGGGCCCGGCGACGCCCAACCGCGGCCGGCCAGACAGACCGCGCCGGAAATCAGGCCGATCAGGATGAACCCGACCGGTGTGGTCGCGTGATTTCCGGCCACGCTTTTCCATCGCGACAGCAAGGCCGAGTACGCCGCCCACAACACGCCCGCCATGCCCGCCAACACGTACGGCCAAGGATTGTCGCGGACCATGCCTCGCGTCAGCAAATTCCACAGAGGGTCCCAATTGGCGATGGCCAGCCCCCCCGCCGCCAGCGCGATGGCCACGAACAGCCGAGGCGTCATCCGTGTGCCGGGCACCCACAGCACCGCCAGCACCACCGTCAGCACCGGCCAGGCGTAGTTGAGCAGGTTGGCCTCGTAGACCTGCTCGCCCACTGACCGCATCAGCGCCAGCGGGAACACCAGGCCGTACGTCACGAACAGCCCCGTCAGCAGCCACAACCGCCAAGGCATGACCAGGCATCCGCGAAGCTGCCCTCGCGCCGCGTAGTAGGCCAACTGCCCCACTCCGCCCACCAACCCCGTCAAACAGAGAAACTGCCACGCCCCCACGTTCTGCCCGCCCAGCGAAATCAGCGTGGCCGTACTCGACCAGAGCAACATGCACACCACGCCCATGGACACCCCCGCCCGGTGGCGGGAGGGGGAAGATTGCAAATTGCATATTGCAGATTTCATATTGAAAGAGCCGCTTCGTTTGTAGTGACGCCGTAAGGCGTTTCCGGAGCCGTCGGATGCTCTTACGAGCACACTACAAACCGTTATGCTCTTACGAGCACACTACAAACCACATCCGCAATTCCGGCGGGTATCGTGACCCACGCCCATGCGCTGTCGCCGGAGTTGGTCCACTTGGCCGGCGCCGGCTGGCCGTTGACCTGCGCCTGGCCTCGAGCGCCCTTGGCGAACGGGCCGACGCGCACCGAAAGCTTCTTCGGCGCGGCGGAGAATTTCGCGGCAATCTCCCATCCGCCCGCGACGCGTTTTACGGACAGGTCCAGGTCGGCCTGCACGATCGACTCGCCGCTCCGCACCATCGCGTCGTACCCCTTGACCTCGACGCCGTCGCAGAAGTCCGGCAGCCGCGGCATCAGGCGGGTGTGGTCGGCGTCCAGGTCGTCCACTCCGAGCATCAGCCTCATGCCCTTGAGCACCTCGCCCTGCTGCACGCTGTTACCGTGGTCGCCGCCGCGATACCACATCGTGCGGTCGCGCCGCACCACGATCAACTCGCCGATGATCCACGGGTCCACGCGTCCGTCATAGTTCACGCGCAAAATGTTCTCGATGATCCGCGAGGCGTCGGACATGCGGTCCAGCAGCAGCGCGTGCTGAAGGAACAGCCCGAAGCCGTAACCGAAATGACCCGGCACGATCATGTCCTCGAAGCGGCTGCGAAGGAATTCGTAGGTGTTGGCGCTGATCTTGAGCCACTCTTTGGACAGCGCGCCCGAGGCGTCGAAGCTCTCCAGGTCGCAGCCGACCAGCAACGGCCCGGCCGCCTCGCACCAGGCCTCCCACGAGCTCTGCGTGCTGTATCGCCAGATCGGCCCGAACGGCGAATCGACGACCAGGTGCTTGGCGATGCCCGCCTCCAGCCGGTCCGCGTACGATTGCCACGTGCGAGCGAGGTCGCCCTGGCGAGCCGCCTTGGCCATGCGGATCGCCGCCCGAAGCCCGAACAGGCAGCAGGCGTTGGAATAGATTTCGCAGTCGCGATAGCCCGAGCACTCGCTGGAGGTGTACAGAACGTCCGCCGGCTGATTCATGCCGACCAGCCGCTCTCGCCGCGTGCCGGATTTCTTGATCTGCCCCGGCGTGCGGCGAAGCGGGTTGTCCAGTTGCCAGCAAATCCACTGGGCGGCCTCGACCGTGCCGTTCCAGTATCGCTCCAGCCACTCGCGGCTTTGACCCGAGTGCAGCCAGTGGGCGTACCGCATGAGCATGACCAGCCCGTGGCCGTCATTCTCCGGGTTGCCGTACATCCGCTGACCGGTCGTCGTGGTGGCGTACCAGTAGTTGGCTGGGCGAATCTGGTCGCCCTCCTGCGACTGGTGCGGCGGAACGCACAGGTGCGCGGAGCGGTCGGTGAATTCGACCTCGCACGGCGACGCGCCGGCCAGGCCCAGCTCGTAACGCTCCAGGGCGGTGCGGCCGTGATCGCGAGACCAGTAGCTGTTGTAGATCGAAAAGTTGCCGCGCCCGACGTTGAGTTTCCAGATGCCGTGCGCACCGTACAGCGGCGCCAGCGGAGTGGAGGTGGCGCTGGTGTCGGGCCCGGGGACCAGCTTGGCCACCGTGTCGCGAAGGGCGTAGGCGAAGGTGTTGGAGAGCATTCCGGCCCATCGGCCTGGACCGGCGAAACGAACGTCCGGGCCCTGGTAATCGGCAGGGAGCTCCAGCGCGGGGTTGTCGGGCAGCGTGGCCTCGCTGCGGTACAAGGCCAATTGCAGCGGACCGACGCGGTCGGCCAACGCCTGGCTCACCAGGTCGGCCGGCGACATCGCAGGCCCCGCCGCCGCGGAGGCCGAATCGTCCACCGTCACCTGCGGCAGCATGTGTAGAACGGGCATCTTGCCCGTGTGTTCGTGTAGCACGGGCATCTTGCCCGTGTCTTCCAGGGCCGTCCCGGCCCTGTCTTGTTGTTGTTTCTGTTGATGCTGCTTTTGCTGAGGCAAGAGAGAAGAAGACAAAGAAGAAGAAGAAGAAACAGACACGGGCAAGATGCCCGTGCTACACATGGGCAGGATGCCCATGCTACATTCGACCGTGATCGCGCTGAACACCGGTTCGGCCACGAAATCCGGTGAGCGGGTGAAGGTCACTTTTTCGACGGGCTTGTGCTGAAGTTCCAGCGAGATTCGGCCCCAGCGATTGGGTTTGCCGTCCACCGTGCGCCACATTCTGGCGTGCTCCAGGGCCGCGTACGCCTGGCGATCGAAATAGAACGGCCCGGCGAACCGGTCGGCGGGGTTGCCCGAACCCGAGACGTCCATCGCGCTATGCCACTCGCGACCCAGCCAGCAGTTCACGCCCAGGATGATCGGAAAAACGTCCTCGCCGCCGCCCGCGTACTGCACGCAAATGGCGCCCAGTTCGTCTCCGAAGAACGCGTTGGACCGTTTGCATACGCGGCCGTAATTGGACGTGTCCTCGGCGATGGCGCCCAGCAGGTGCAGCCGCTCACCGGTGAATCCGCCGGCGAACTCGGCCCGCCCGCCGCGGAACTTGACCATCTTCCCGTCGCCGGCCGTGACGAACGGCACGCCGTCCGCAGACAGGTATTCCAGGCGGCGCCGGGCAAAGCCCAGGTTCACCAAACCGCGAGGAAGCGGCAGGTCCAACTCGGCGTTGTAATGCTCGGACAGGTCCAGCGGATCGAGGCCGCTGTCGGTTTCCAGCGTGATGGCGACGACCGTAAGCTCCGACGCCTGGCTGCTGAGGTATTTGTCCAGCAGCAGTTCGCGCACCGGCAGTTCCGGCCGCACGTTGTCCCACACGAAGTCGTACACGCCCACGAGCGTGTCGATCTCGCTCCGGTCGAGCGTCGCCTGCGTGACGTGGCATTCCGCGCCCACCAGCGGCCGCGGCACAAACGGGCTGCCGACGCACTGGCCGTGATACAGGAATTGCCGCTCATTGTCCTCGTCGCCGAACACCTGGCCGAGAACGCTGTTGCACCCGCCGAACGACGACTCGGGATTGACGCAGCAAAGGTAATGCACCGCGCGAACCTTGCGGCCTGTGGCATGGGCATCTTGCCCATGTGTGGCACGGGCATCCTGCCCGTGTCTTGCTGTTGCTTTTCTTGCCGTTTCTATTCCCAAAGGAATCGGCAGCACGCCCTGGCGCAGCTTGATCGCGCGGGCGGTGATCTTGAACGGCACCGGTTCGGGCTGCGCGGGCTCGACGGCAGCGAATCGCCGGCTGGTCTGCGCAAAGCCCGGGTACGCATTGGGCCGCCGGGCGACGGTCAGCTTCACCGGCTGGCCGATGAACGCGTCCTTGCCCTCCAGCCGCACCACGAGCAGGTTCTCCTGCCCCGGCAGCAGCAGCAACTTGATCTCAGCCGAGAGGTTCGCCCCGGCAAGTTCCTTGCCGTTGACGAACACCCGCGCCGCGCCACCGGCCGCCGCGACATCCAGCCGATAGGTCGGCAGGCTGATCTGCGGCAGGAAGAATCGCCGGCGATACCAATGCACCGCCGCGCCGTCGCCGCGAGGCATCTCGATCGGCGCGTCGTTCCAGCCCTCGCCCTTGCCCTCCGGCAAGCCGGCCGACTCGCCCTTCGAGTGATGGTCCGCGCACACCTGCCAACCGTAATTGAGATAAATCGCGGTCTCTTCGGGCCCGACCGTCGGCAGGTAGAAGTCGCCTTCACTGGGGATGTCTTTGGCCTTGGGGGCACGTTTTGATTTCATGTCAGCTCTCTTTTTAGACACGGGTTTCGGGAATCGGGTTTCGGGATTCGGGAAGAAACGGCGAAGAGGCTCTTTGCTTCTTCTTCCCGAATCCCGATTCCCGGATCCCGAAACCCGCTTTTGTTTCTCACCACTTGCGGGGGTCGGGCACGGGCAGCCAGACGCTGCCCTTCTTGACGCTGTCCACGCCCAGGATTCCGGGCAGCGTGAAGTCCAGGCCCTGGTACACGTCGATGGGCGATGGGCGGCCCTTGGCCAGCGCGTCGATGAAGTCCAGCACCATCGCGCCGTCGCATCCGCCGTGTCCGGCCCCGGTGACGTAACCCGGATAAATCTTTTTCGGCGCGGAGGTCACCGGCAGGCGCATCATGCTCTTGAGGTTCGGCACGTCGTCGAAGTACGCCAGCGTTTTGCCGTCGCCCCACCGCTCGGTCTCCAGGCAGCCCTTGGTGCCGTACATGCAGTAGTAGTGGAACCCTTCCGCCTGGGCGAGCGAGAAGCCGACCATTTCCTTGATGAGGCAGCCGTTGGCGGTCTTCATCATGGCCACGGCCATGTCGATCGTGCCGGTCTCGGGCGAAACGTTCGAGCCGGTGTCCACGCACATGACGCTCGTGACGCGGTCGTCGAGAATTTTCAGCAGCGGGCCCATTTCGTGCGTGCAGTAGCGGATCGGGTAGTATTGTGCCCGCCAAGTCAGCGTGTCAGGCCCTCCCAGAGGGGCCTCGGGGAAAACCTTGTCGTGCCAGCGCCGCGGGAAGATCGGCCGCAGGTCGTGCATGTATTCGCCCTCGGCGTAGAACGGTTTGCCGATCCTGCCGTCGCGCACGAGCTGACGCCAGGTGTCCGTCATGCCGTCGTAGCAGACGTTCTCGCCGGACATGTAGATCTTGCGGGTCTTGCGCACCGCGCGGACCAGTGCCTTGGACTCCTGCACCGTCGAGGCGATGGGGATTTCGCTCCAGACGTTGAACCCGGCCCCCAGCGCCGCGATCGACTGCGGCGCGTGGCAATGCGGCGGAGTGCAGATCATCACCGCGTCCATGTCGTGCTCGAGGAACTTGTCGAAATTGTTGTAGAGCTTCTCGACGGACGGGTTCCGCGCCGAAAGCCCGCGGCGATCGTGGGCCTCGACGTCCAGGTCGCACACGGCCACCAGCGAAACGCGATGGTCCTTGCCCGCCAGCCCCCACACGCCCTCGCCCCGCCCGACGCCCACTCCGCCGATGCGAATCTTCCGCGACGCCTCTGCCGTTGTCCGTGCCATGATCGTTCACCTGCTGTTTCTTGCGTTGATCGGTGCCGGGTCAAACAAACGTGCCAGATTGTGACGCTTTCATAAGGCGGAGTCAACGGGCGGCATCGTCGGAAACAATTCAGTAATTGTCATAAGAATCCACTTGACCCGTCAAATACACGAGGTGATAATTTTGCAGAGGTCTAGGCGTTGACACAGTGATCTTTACTAGCCGCCTTTTGGGGGCGCAATCGAAGGAGAAGCATTTATGGCTAAGTGTATATCGTTGATCAACATGAAGGGCGGGGTCGGAAAATCCACACTTACTGTCAATCTTGCTTGGCATTTCGCCGCTTATGGGCATTGGGCCAAGAAGGTTCTCGTAGTCGATCTGGACCCTCAGTTCAATGCCAGCCAGTATCTGGTCGGTGTCACACGCTATGAAAACATAATAAATGACGGAAAGCCCACAATATGGGATATTTTTGAACAGAATACGCGGACGCCCTCCGGCAAAACGGGAAAAGTTGAATCCAGTGACGCGGTTAGGAACGTAGTTATGTTTCAGGGAGGTGGGAAAGTCGATCTTATTCCGTCCCGCCTTGAGTTAGCCTATTCCTTGAAGAACCCCGTTGGGAAGAAAGATTTGTTGCCCAAAGCCCTTCATAAGATCAAGGACCAATATGATTTGATTCTCATTGACTGCGCTCCGACAGAGTCGGTATTGACAACTGCCGCCTATCTTTCAAGCGATTACATTCTCGTTCCCGTTAAACCAGAGTATTTGTCAACTATTGGTCTCCCTCTACTCGCCACATCTATGGAAGATTTCCGGGATCAAAATGAGGAACACCCAATTGAACTCCTTGGCATTGCATTCAACGCCACGACAGGTTACTCGCCGGAAGAGACCAGAGCGAAGAAGGAAGTAAAATCGCTTGCGGCGAAAAAAGGGTGGCACGTTTTCGATTCGGAAGTTACCTTTTCACGGTCCTATCCGAAAGGGGCCAGAGAAGGAAGCCCTATTTTTAGGACGTCGTACGCGCGGTCCAACCAAGCTGCGAGATTCTTTACTTTTGCCCAGGAATGCGCAAAAAGGATTAGCCTGTGATAACAAAGGCTGAATTATCGCTGTTAGAGGATGTGGCTAGACTCTTGAAACGACATGGTTCCGAGGCGTTCTTTGGGTTATCCCGGTTACTCAACGACCCCGAATTCTGTAACGATCTTTCAAGAGTTACGCGCGAACTTGGCAACAAGCGTTCACAGAAACGATTTATAAAAACAGTTCCTGTTTCGGAAAAACTTTCCCAAATGCGAGCGTCACTTGCCGAACGTGAACAAACAGAGCCGGAGAAGGCTCAGATTCTTACGCGGTTCCTTGGGGCAACGCTTGATCGATCCATTTTGCCCACACTAAAGGATATCCGATTCTTCTGCGTAGACAATGGGCTCTCCCCTTTGAGCGTCAAAACACATCCTGAGGGCGCTATGCACCTTATCCGGCAACTTGAACCCATGTCGCTCGACGAGATTAAGGGGATTATTTCGCGTATTCATTCGGTTCCTTCAGCAGAGGGGGGGACACTTGAAGGATGGAGCAACATCATAATGCGCCGAGTCGAGCAGAAAAAACGGCCCGCATGACCTGCACGAATTTGCAAGTCGTTGCGATCTGCCAGCCCACGATTTCCACACCTCACCCTTCTCACGGCCGAATCGCCCGGATCGTCCCCGCCTGGTCCACCACGGCGACGGTCGGTTCCTTGCCCCTCAGCGACACCAGCGAGACGGCTTGGATGTTGAGCAGGCCGGTTTCTTTCAGCGTGGAATCGTACGCCTGCACAGAGTCGCGCGTGGCGACGACGAACTGGTTGCCCATGTCGGCCAGGCCGGTCACGGGGGCGCCTGCGCAGAGCTTGCCCAGGATTTTTCCGTCGCGCAGGCGGTACACGCGCACGAACCCGTCCTTGTAGCCGATCAGCAATTCCGACGCGCCGTCGCTATCGAGATCCTTCAGCAGATACGACGTGATCGGCACCTCGCTGAATTCATCCCAGCCTTTGTCCTTGGGGTCCGCCGGCACCCAGCAGACGCTGGCCGGGTTGAGGCCGAGGAAGCCTTTTTGCTTTTGCTCGGCCACCGCGGCGGCGGCCACGAACACCGGGAAGTCGCCGTTGCCCGCCAGCGGGCCTTTCATGTACCGGTTGACCAGCGTGTTGCACGTGGTGTCCTTGACCGTCAGTTGCTGGCCGCACATGACCATAACTTCCTTGCCCAGCACCTTGTGATCGGCGACGGCGGCCTGGGCGTAGCCCATGTCCTTGTACTCGGTCACGGTCAGTTTGCCCCCGTCCTGCCGGATGGCCGCGACGGGGTTTTTGGGCCAGCCGATGACCTCCTTGTGCCCCGCCGCGTCAGGCCGCCACGCGGTGACCGTGGTGAACATGTACTGGCTGAACCATCGCTGCCACTTCTCCTGGGGGCCTTGCTTGGACCGCTCGTAGAAATCTTCCCGCCAGCGCTGCGACCCGTCGCCGTTGAAGACGGCGCACGCGTCGTCGCTGGTGTAGACGATGGCCTCGGTCTTCTTGTCGCTATCGAGGTCCTGCGCGTCCCAGGCGACGATCTGCCCGCCCAGCCGGTGCGACCACCGCTTTTTTCCGTCGGGGTTGATCGCCAGCAACTCGTTGTTGGCCGTACGCACCAGCAACTCGTCTACGCCGCTGCCGTCCAGGTCGGCGGCCTTGAGTTCGCAGAACAGCGTCTTGTCCGATTGCGAATCCTCGACGATCACCTTCTGGAGCGTGACGTCCTCGGTTCGCGAGGTCATGGTCAGGCGGATGTACCGCGCGCGGGCGGCCGTCTTGACGGTCAGTTGCGGGAATCGCGCGGCCCAGACGTAATGCACGCGCGGCAGGTTCATCTCGCTGAACGTCGCGACGGCGGATTTGTCCTGGCGGCTGTCCTTCTGGAAATTGTCGTCGCTGTAGGCCAGGCCGACGGTCATGTCGCCGTCGCCCCAGGCGAACTTGCGACAGTAACTGTTCGCGATGGTGCCGATCAGCCGGATCGCGCCGATGCTCTTGACCTCGCCCAGGTCCAGCACGAGCTTCACCGGGCCTTGCGAGCTTCTCCACGAAATGCCGTTGTGCGGCGCCGCGACGCCGATAATTCGGTTCGGATCGACGACCTTGTCCACCGTGGCGTACGACCATGACGGCCGATCCGCGGTGGCCGAGGCCACGCGATACTGGGCCGGCGCGTGAACGGCGTCCGAGTTCTGCCACACCGTCCGCAGGCCGTATTCCCTCGCGGGCGCCGCCTGCTGGGTCGAAACCGGTTTGGCCGCCGCGAACGCCGCGCCCAGCGCCGCCGCCACGTTCTCGTCCTTGATCTTGAGCACGACGTTGGCCGGGCCGGGGCCGACCATCAGGTCCCTGGTGCCGATCTTCACGCACGTGGCGTTGGCGGCCACCAGGTCCTCGCCGGTCACGTAGAACACGTCGGCCTTGATATCAAACGGCATCGACGCGGGCGACCTTCCCACGCCGATCAAGGCCGTTTCGTCCCACCCCTTGCCGCTGCCATGCACGATCACGCAATTCGGGTCGGCGGGGCGGATTTCGCACTGATCCGGACGCGCGTCGGAGGACGCGTAGAACATGCTGCGCAGCGTCGCGGTTTCGTTAACTTTCAAATGGGCCTGCTTGTGCTGCGTGAGAATGTAAGGCCGGTACTCGCCGTCGAAATCCTCCTGCGTGCTTTCCTGCCAGCCGCTGCCGCAGCGCGCCGGGCCCGCATGGGTCGGCGGACATCAGCCGCAACCGCACGCCGTCGGGCGCCTGCTCGACCCACGTGGCGCCTTCCATCGCCGCCGGATACGGCGAACGCCACCGCGCGGCGAACGTGTAATCGTCGTCGGCCGTCGCCTTGAACCGGTCGAACACCACGAAGTAATGCCCCGGCACATGCACGATGGTCCGCGTCGCCCGCGCGTTCCCGTTGAACGGATCGGTCGAACTGATCGCCGAAACGACCGGGCTGCTCACGGCCGCATTCTTGATGCAGCCGGACGTCGGCTGGCAGGGCAGACCGTTGCTGGCCAGCGCCGCGTTGCGGCACCAGCGGTCCTGGAATTGCGTGCTGCAGTACAGCAGCGTCTGGCCGAGGTCGGTGTACTGCGGGACCGTGTTGGCCAGCATGATCTGGCTGCACTGCGAACCGTACATGGTCAGGAACGCGGTCTGGGGCGTGAAGCCGTCGCGGAAGGTCGCCGCGTCGAAAAGCGACTCGATCGGTTCGGTCAGCGGCCGCGTGAACGTGAGATTCCACTCCTCGGGCATCACGCCCGGGACCGTCATCGTGCGGTAATTATTCGGGTCGAACGGCAGCACGGTCAGGCCGAAGTACCGGTGCGGGAACGCCTCGGGGGCTTCGTCGTCAAACACCGGGTTGATCCCGGCAGTGCAGCACCACTCCGTGCCCGCCAGGTGCCTGAAAAGCCATTGGAATTGCGGGTCGCCGGTGTAGTACGCGGCCGCGCCGACAACGATCTTGCCCGGCAGGTTCGCGCCCAGCCCGCTGCCGATGTACGCACCCTCGCCCACGTAGCCGCCGAGGTTGTTGTTCATCGCCAGGTAGAACTCGGCAGCGCGCGACAGCGTGCCCTGCCGCATGTAGCTCATGTTGCCCGTCAGGGCCATGAAGTTCAGGATCATGGCGTTGCAGTCGCCGATCTCGGAGGTCTCGACGCGCGGGCGGTAGGTGTCGGTGATTCGCTTCGCGGCGGTCTGGTAGGCCAGGTGGTAGTCCTCGATGATGGCGCGCGTGACCGGGTTGAGGCGGCAGTGAGAGAGCACGTAGTCGCTGCCGCAACAGTAATTGCTCGCGGTGGCCAGCCAGTGCCGCCCGGTGTCGTAGGACATGACCCGCCCGCGATCGGCGCGGACGGCGTCGGAAAACCAGTCGTTGGGCGTGTACGCGGGATTGCCGGCCGTGCGGACCATGGCGGCCTCGGCGCGGTTCATCGTCGCCTCGTCAATCGCCCCGCTGGTGAAACACAACTGCCAGGCCTTGATGCACTGGTCGTAGTTGTAGTGCCCGATCAGCAGGAAGTGCTTGTCGCGCTCCAGTTGCATCAGCAGCACGCCGGCCGCGAACTTGGCGGCGTCGGGGCTTGCCCCGCCCAGCCAGGTCCACGCGTCACCAGGGTACAGGTCGCCCGGCGCGATCCGGGCCGATGGCCCGAACTTCGTCTTGATCTGCTCCTTGATCTCGTCAATCGACTTCGAGAAATCCATGCCCGTCATTTTGAACGGCGCCTCGGCCCAGTCGCCCTTGACCGAGCCAAGCTCGCGGAAATACTTCATCGCGAGGTCCGGCGGCGCCGCTCCTGGACGCAAATTGGCGCTGTCGCCTCCCAAGGCCGGGCGGCCTTGCCCAACGGTTGCGCCGGTTTGCGTTGAGATTCGCCTGCACAGCGCGTCCACGCCCGCGCCCAGACCGTCGGGCGTGCTGGCCTCCACGACGATCCAATTCACATCCGCGCGGAACGGCTCCAGGATCGAGCGCACGCAGAATTTGTCACCGCCCGGCCACTTGTGATTCGCCAGCGTCAGGAACCGCGTCGACAGCGCGTAGATCGCCTTGTTATCCGCAATGTTGCCCATCGCGATGATCGGCCTGCCCAGGAACTCCTCGCGCACCAGCCACGTCGCCTGGTCGATCACCACCTTGTCCGACACGCACGGAATGTCCTTGCCCCCGCGCGCCTTGACGGCCGCGCGCACCCGTTCGCCCAGCGCCTGCCCGCCCGGCGCTCCGGAGGGATACACGATCATCGCCGACAGCGGCGCCGGGTCGGCCAGCAGCGGAGTTTCCCATTTAATCTTGCGGCTGCAGCAGCCCAGCGGCAGCGTCGAACCGTCCGAGCCGACCGCGTCGTCCTCGTTGGCCAGCAGACGCACCGAGTCCAGGTAATACTCGCCAGGCCCGTCGCCCACCCCGCGAAACGCGATGCGGTCCAGGTTCTCGTCGGACGCGACCGTCGCCGACGCCGTGTCGCTCGACGGCCAGTAGCTGTCGAGGATCACGTTGAACAGCCGCGTGCTCAGGTCGTACCGCACGCACACGTTGTACCAGTGATTGGTGTCCGGCGGGGCCGACACGCAGAGGATCTGGTTTCGCTTCTGATCGGCCCCGACGGTCCAGGCCCGGCCTTGGGCGTCGATGAGGAACTTAAACATCACGCGGTTGCGATCGCTCAGGCCGACCATTTCCATCCCCGCGCCGTGCCGGCCGATCAGCATGTCGTACCGCAGGATGCCGCGCGACGGCAGCTTGTGGTCCTCGGGGCTGATCGCTAATTCCGGGCTTCGCCACGGCAAAGCCGGGCTACGCCCAGGCGACGCCGGCCGGTCGGAAGCCTTGTCCCACACGAAACCCACGCTCTGGTCGCCGGTGGTCTTCATCGGATGCTGCACGATCTTGACCGCGCCCGACGAGGCACCGCCCTTGGGCGCCTCGCCCAGCGCGTCCTTGTTGAAATCCAACCAGAGGTTCGCCGCCCGAAGCGTCCCGGCGCCAAGCGCCAAGACAGCCACGCACGCCGCAAACCAAGACATCACCGCACTAGGCCGCACTTTTCGCCGCATGTGGATTTTCCTTTCAAGGAACACCAAAGATTTACTCTAAGCAAATCCAACCCGCAATCAAAGGGATAAGATCGGGGTCATCTGGGCGCCGAAACATGAGCGGTCATCGAAGCACGATACACGCCAAACAGCAAGCTCAAACCCACGCCGGATCGTGATGCCAGAGTTCGTTCTTGCACCCGGCACGGGTCAGAGCTTGCTGTTTGGCGCGCAGGGGATATTCAAAACGTTTGTTTCCGCAAGGGACCGCCAACATGAACAGCACCCCTGCATATGCAATGGGAGAAACACGGGACTATAATTCGATACCTCGATGAAATGGACGTGACCACTGTCATCAGGGCGTGCCCGTGACGAATGTGCCGCCGGACGTTGAGGTTGGCGACCGAAAATAGAAAGGCTGAATATGACGATATGCCAATCGCATGTGGATCGTTCGCACATACACCCCCGCCGAGCCCGCTTTCCCATGCGGCTCGTTTTTCTTGAACTGCTGCTGCCGGTGTGTCTGTCCATCGGCTGCGCCTCGGCGCCGGCCGCGCCGATCCCCGTGCTGTACCCCGAGGGGTCATTGCACGGCTTTGTGGTGCTCAAAGACGCATCAGGCACCGTGCTGGCCTATGGCGACCAAGTTGTGAAGACACAGGGCCAAGCTATGAATTGCCGAATGACGTTTCACTTTCCGGACGGATCGTTTTTCGAGGAGCAGGTCACCTACACCCAGCAGGGTGTTTTCCGGATGCAACAGTACTCGCTCGTCAGTCGCGGCCCAGCCTTCGAGAAAGATCAACAGATATCCATAGACGCCGCTACCGGGCAATATCGCTTCACGACGCGCCCCCGCGGCCAAAAGGAACAGGTGTTTGAAGGCAAGATCGAGCTTCCCGACGACGTCTACAACGGCATGGTGATGATCGTGGCCAAGAACCTCACGAAGCAGCCGCGCACGCGGGTGCATTTTGTCGCCTTTACCCCCAAGCCCCGGATCGTTGCCATCGAGTTGACGGCGCCCGATTCCCAGCCGGTGATGCTCGGCGACACCCCCAGGCCGGCGATGCACTTCGTGGTGAAGCCCAAACTTGATATTGTGGAACACACGGTAGCCAAACTGCTGGACAAGCTGCCGCCCGATAGCAGCATCTGGCTCGTGGCCGACGATGTCCCCGCTTTCGTGCGGGCCGATGCCACCCTGGTTCCCGACGGCCCGCTATGGCGAATTGAGCTCGCCGTGCCACGGTGGCCAAACGCCTCGGGGCCGGCGGCGACTGGACCCAAGAGATGATCTGAATCCGACACCCTACAATGAGTTGTGGGGCAAGTGCAAGAAGACCCACATGGAGGGTTGCTACCCATGAAATTCTTGCGAGCAACGATGATCCTGTGGCTGTTGGCCGCGGGGTCGATGGGCGGGTGCCTGACCATCTTATGGAAGGGAACCGAGGCCGGCACTGGGGCGATTGCAAAACAAGAAAAGCCCAACCAAGGCCCGGTGTTGACCGGCGTGGAAGAAGGGGCGAAAACAACCAACGAAGGCATGAAGAAGGTTGACCAGGCCGCGAAAGATGCCTTGAACAAAGCCAAGGACGCCGTCACCAAGTGACCGATTTCTGTGGCTCTATTCTTGTGGCACCCCCAAGTCTTCTTGGGGGTGTCTTCGACGCACACCCCATCGCAGACACCCCCAAGCGGACTTGGGGGTGCCACAAGGCGTCTGGCCCCGATTCTCCCTCCACCCGACTATATCGGCGAAAGTCTTGACTTGAACCTCGGATTTTATCATTGTGGTTATTGTGTCGGCATCAACGGAACAGGCAGATGTCGGGATCCGACAAGGGCAACGAGGAGAGCATGAAATGAAGAATTTCCTGGGCATAGCGATGATGGTGATCGGGGCCGCCTGGTGGGCGCCGGCCGCCGGTGCGGCCGATCGGGCGACGCCGCCCGCGAAAAAACCCGCGCCCGGGCCGGGCAAAATATTAACCTTGGACCTGGGCAACAAGGTGACGATGAAACTGGCCCTCATCCCTTCGGGCAAATTCATGATGGGAAGCCTCAAGGAAGAAAAGGACCGCCAGGATGACGAAAGCCCGCAGCACGAGGTGACCATAAGCAAGGCTTTCTACATGGGGATTTACGACGTGACGCAGGAACAGTACCAGCAGATCGTGGGCAAGAACCCCAGCGCGTTCAAAGGGGCGCAGAACCCGGTGGAGTGCGTCAGTTGGGACGACGCCGTGGAGTTCTGCGCGGCCCTTTCAAAGAAGGCGGGCAGGCCCGTGTCGCTGCCCACCGAGGCGCAGTGGGAATACGCCTGCCGCGCCGGCAGCAAGACGCGATTCAGCTACGGAGACGACAACGACTACGCCGGTCTGGGCGACTTCGCCTGGTACGCCAAGAACAGCGGAGACACAACGCACCCCGTCGGCCAGAAGAAACCCAACGCCTGGGGCCTGTACGACATGCACGGCAACGTGTGGCAATGGTGCGCGGACTGGTACGCCGACTCCTACGCACACGCGACCAAGGCAGACCCCACGGGGCCGGCTTCCGGCACGCTCCGCGTGA
>CAZYDC010000025.1:0-18207 GCA_964646065.1 uncultured Planctomycetaceae bacterium
AGGGCTTGCCGTCGGGCCCGTGGGTCGTGTCGGCGTTGGCGATGTTGTTTCCGATCACGTTGAGCTTGGCGCTCTGCGCCCGCAGGCCCGATACCGCGATGTCAATCGGCGCCGCCACTCTGGTTATGCCCATGGTTCATTCTCCTGTGACTATTCCGTCTGTATCGCCTCGCTCATCCGCTGATACTCCTTGGCGAGCATCCGGACGAACATCTTGTACTGGGCGTTGGTCTTGAGCATCTCTCCGACTTCCATGTCCATGTCCACGTCGTTGCCCTGGTCGTTCACTTCCGTATCGCCGGGCGTGACGACCTTGGGCTCCAGGTCTCCCGGATCCGTCTTGCCGGTCTCCAGCGCCTTGGCCAGGACCTCCTTGAACTGCACGTCCTGGCGGCGGAAACCGGGCGTGTCCATGTTGGCGATGTTGTTGGCGATCACCGACTGCCGAAGGTTGGTCGCCTTCAGCCCGGCATCCAGGGCCTCGACCATGGAAAGATCTTTGCTCATGTTTCTTCTCCCACGGGCTGGAGCAGCCCGTCCTGCCGATACCGCCGGAGCTTCTCCCGCAGCGTGCGGTCGGTGATTCCCAGAAGCCTGGCGGCCTTGACCTGGTTGCGGTGCGTTCGGTCCAGGGCCGTCAGAATCGTCTGTCGCTCGAGTTCCTGAAGCTGCAGCGTCGGCGTCTCGGACGCCTCGGCCGCCTGGGGCAGCAGTTCGTCCCTCATCGAGCCCAGGTCCTTGAGCGTCATGGCCGGGCCTTCGCCCATGACCATCGCCGTGCGGACCACGTTGCGCAACTGCCGCACGTTGCCCGGCCAGGAATGCCGGCAGAGCGCGTCGACCAACTGGGCGTCCAGCTCGGTGATCCGGCGGTGAATTTCGTTGGCATAGAGGTTGACGAAGTGCCAGACCAGCGCCGGGATGTCCTCGGGCCTTTCGCGAAGCGGCGGGACTTTGAGCGTCATCCCGGCCAGGCGGTAGTACAGGTCGCGCCGGAACCGCTTGGCCTGCACCTCGGCCGACAGGTCGCGGTTGGTCGTGCTGATGATCCGGACGTTCACGCAAACGTTCTGCACCCCGCCGACGCGGTTGAAATCCTGCTGTTCCAGCACGCGGAGCAGTTCGGCCTGGAGGCGCGGGCCCGTCTCGGAGATCTCGTCCAACAGCAGCGTCCCGCCGTCGGCCAACTCGAACCGGCCCTTGCGCTGCGCGAAGGCGCCGGTAAACGCGCCCCGCTCGTGGCCGAAGAGTTCGCTCTCCAGCAGCGAGTCGTTCAGGGCCGCGCAGTTCACGCGGACGTAAGGCCCCAGCGAACGGTTGGAGCTGTCGTGGATCAGGTAAGAAATGAGTTCCTTGCCGGTGCCGCTCTCGCCGGTAATCAGGACCGGCACGGAGGTCGGGGCGATCTTGCGCGCCAGCGCGATCGTCTGGGCGAGCTGCCGGCTGACCCCGGCGATCTGGTAGACGCACGCGTTGTTCTTCTCTGCCGACGACAGCAGCGGCACCTTGTGGTTGGGCAGCAGCGTCTGGATCCAGCGGTCGAAGGGTTCGGGTTGGAGGGGCTTGAGCAACAGGTCGCGGCACCCTTCGCGTAACGCGCGAATGACGGCGGAGGCGTCGTCGGGCGGGGCGATGGCCAGGATCGGCCGCTCCGGGTCGCTGCGGCGAAGGCGGGCGATCCACTCGTACGCGTTGGCGGAAATCTCCAGGTCGATCACGGCCAGGTCCCAGGACCCGTTTTCAATCTGGGCCGTCCAGCCCGCCTCGCCGAACACGCTTCCTCGCACGCCCCGCCGCGCGAGCACTTCCTGGATCGCGCGCAGGCAGGCCGGATCGTGGCTCAGCAGCAAGACGTTCTGTATGACTTCGCGGTCGGTCACTTGATTTTCCCGCCTGTGGCGTTCTTCACGAGGTTCGGCACGTCCTGGGCGATCAACCATTGCAGCACGCCCTGCCTGGACGTGGCCAGTCGCCGCCAGGATGAATTGGGGCACTCCGCCAGCAGCCTGCCGTACAGCGCCAAGGCCGCTTGCGGGTCCGTTTGTTCCTTGCACGCGCCCAGTTGGAGCAGCGACCAATCCTTGTCGGGGGCCTTGGGGTCCTGGAGGGCCTGCTCGTACAGAATCGCGGCTTCGATCCGCCGGCCCGCCTTGAAGAAAGCGTCCGCGGCGACCGCGGGGTTGCCTACTTTGGAATGCCGGAGCTTTTCCAGTTCCGGATCGACCGCCGGCTGCGTGGAGGCGGGAGCCTTCACGACGACCACGGCCGGTTGGGTGGCCGGCGCGGGCTTCTTGTTTGTAGTGGCCCCGTGAGGGGCTTCTTGAAGTTTGGGAACCTGCACATGTACGGGAGCGGGGTCGATCGACATCGAGGCCGCATCGGCCTTCAGAAGTTCCTGGATGTTGCGGTGAACGTCCTCGGCGGTGGCGTTGGAACTCGGCGGAGTTGCGGCGGCGGAGGCCGAGGCTGTGAAGGCGGCGAAGAACAAGGCAAGAGCGAAGAAACAGCGAACCGCAGAATATCGAACAAGGAACCGCAGAAGGCAGAAGTGAAGACCTTTGATGCCGGTCTCTTCACTTCGACATTCGACATTCCTTGTTCGATATTCTGCGGTTCGCTGTTTCATTTCTGTACGCCTCCCTCGGTCTCGGGGGCTGAAAGGGCGGTAACGGCCTGGCTGTACTGCTGCGATTTCATCAGCGTCTGGCCGAGCATTTCGCGCGCCTTGGCCTTGATCGCCTCGGGGGCCGAACCGCCCAGCAAACCCCTGCAAAGGGTCTCGGCCTGCGGCAGGCGGTCTTGCTTGAGGCACAGTTGGGCCAGCTCGCAGGCGGCCTGGTGAGATTCCGGGGCCTTGAGCGCCGGAAGGATTTCCATGTACAGGCGGTGGGCGTCGTCATACATGTTGGCCTCGACGCAGGCGGCGGCCAGTTCCCGCTTGATCTTCAACTGATCGGGCTTGTCCACCGTCGCCAAGTCGTGGTTGAGCAGTTGGGCAGCCTCTTGCGGCAGGCCTATCGAGCGGAGGATCTGACCCTCCAGCAAAAGGGCCTCCGCTCGCTGCTGGGGCTCCAGTGAGTCCTTGTCCAGCCGCCGGACCATTCCCAACGCGCTGGCGTAGGATTCGCGGCGGTTCTGGGCGTGGGCAAAACCCATGATCGCGTCGAACCGGTCCTGTCCGCGGGCGCCGCTGCGGAGGCACTGATTGAAGGCGGCGGCGGCCTCGGTCCAGTGTTCCAGGGCGGTCTGGCTTTTGCCCAGCAGCAGGTGTACCTGCACCATGTCGGCATCCTGCTGCCCTTCGGCGAGTTTGAGGTAGCGCGCCAGCCACGTGCAGGCCTGGTCGTACTTGCCCTGCTGGTAGAAACATTGTCCGGCCCCTTTGCAGGCGGCCGTGCGGGAGGTCAGCGACAATTCGCGGAAATAAAGCTTGGTGAAGGTTTCGCCCGCCTCGGCGACCATTCCGGCCTTCATGCTGCTTTGCGCCAGGGCCAGGTACGCCGACTCGGTTTCGGGGATGTCAGGATAGGTGTTGAGCAGGTCCAGCAGGGTGGTTCGCGCGCCGGCGTAGTCGCGAAGGGTCAGGCGGATGGCGGCAGAACGCAAGAGCGCCTGCGGGGCCACCGGGTCCCGCCCGAACCGACCCGCCGTCAGCAAGTACTGCGTCATGGCGCTATTGGTGTCCCCAGCGGACTCCATCAGGGCGGCGATCTCGAAATAGGCCTTGCCGGTCCGCGGATCGGTGGGATATCGCAGGCACAGGCGGCGCCACTGCGCCATCGCTTCGTCCCGCAGCAGGCTGAGCTGATCCTGGAGAGACGTCATGGTCTGCGGGTCGGAGATCACCAGGTGGGTCCCGTCGTATCGGGCAACCAGCCCGGCCATTCCGCCGGCGATCTCGCTGATTCGCGGGGCCGCCGCCGACTCCTCAAAGAGCGTCACCGGGCGGAAGCGGGCCTCCGCCGAGATCGCGGCGAATTGAATGTCCATGCCCGACTGCAACGACAACTTGACCAGGAACTCCTCCAGCGGGGCCTTGAGGCAGGCGACCTTCCAGGCCGACTCGCCCAAGGCGTTGGGGACCTTCTGGACCAGCGAGGTCGGAAGCACATCGGAGAATTTTCGCGAGCCTTCGGTCAGGACCGCACGCAGGTTCGACTCGTCCAGGGAGTCAAGGAACCGGCAAAGCCCGCCCTCCGGCCATTTCAGCCCGGCGGCGTCCACCGTGGCGCGGGCGGTCATGGCCCGGCCGATCATGAAATCGCAATCCGCCTCCAGCGAACCGGAAGACTTGAGCAGGTGAAGGGCGGCAATGGCCCCGTAGGCCCGGCTGCGGGCCTGGAGAAATTGCCCCTCGTCCAGCGCGATGTCGGACAACTCGTACAGCGCCCAGGCCCGCGTGGCCGGAGAGACGCTGTCCACAATCCCCATCAGGGCCGCACGGGCCGAGTCGTTGCGGCCCAGGCGCTTCATGCACTGGGCCGCGCGAAGACGGAAGTAATCCGCCATCACGGAATCCTGGACGCGGGCCGCGGCCTGACACAAACGAGTAAACTGCAACAGGGCTAGCGCGTAGTTCTTCTGGCTCATAGCCGCCCGGGCCGACTGGCTGGACACGGCCGCCGGCTCGGCCGGCCGCGCCTCGGCCGGAGTCGCGGGGCCGGGGGAGGCGGCCTGGGTCGTGGGCGTCGAGGCGACCGGCGGCAACTCCATCGTCGCGACCGATTCGGGCTTTGACCGAGGAGACAGGAAATACCACGCCGCCGCGGCCGCAATGACCAACGTGTTGATCACAACCAGCACGTGGAGGATGGAAAGCCTCGGCCTGTTCGCGCGGAAGCGGCCTTGCTTCAGCACACCCATGAGCTCCTCATGCCCAGCGCCGTGCGCGGGTTCAGAAGCGTCTGCGACTTGGTTTTCCTCTGTTGCCATAAAGTTCGCGTCTGCCGAATCGTGTTTCCGACCAAATTTCCGACCAGAACAAAGCGACGCCAGAAATACCTGTAGCGGACACTAAGCAAACCCCATGCCAAACGGCGAGCCCGTTCGTTTAGCCGCGAGCCAAAGGCGAGCGAGGGAAGGCGGGGGCAGCGACTTGTCACGGCATAGTTCTGACGAAGCCGGAAGGGCGAAGAGCGAGAGGCGAGGAGCGAAACAGCGAAGAAACAATGAAGAGGAACCGATAAAACCGTGGTCAAACGTTTAAATTTTGGATTTGATTCAAAAACCCGGTCGTCAAACGGCGAAGATGCGGCCGAAAGGCTAACAGCCCGTTGAAAAAGTAGCATGGGCATCTTGCCCATGAGTCTCACGGGCGTCCCGCCCGTGCAAATGCCCAAGAACATGGGCAAGATGCCCATGCGACTCATGGGCGAGACGCCCATGCTACGCCGGATGGCCTTTTTCAACGGGCTGCTAAAGCAGAGGCAAGGATCCTGGAGGCGTCTTGGCTCCCAGCAATTAAATGGGGACCGTCACCGTTTATTTTGCTGGAAACCCCATCGTAAACATATTGAGCCGTGGCAGACACAAATTCAATGGCAGCAATTAGAAGTGGCCCCAATAAATGGTGACTGTCCCCATTTATTTTGGACGGCAAATAAACGGTGACTGTCCCTATTTATTGGCCATCAAGAAAAACGTTTAACCGACACCTGAATCCGTGATGACTCAGGATCGTGTTTGGGCCTGACAAATTCTCTGTTTATTCGTGTCTCTGTGTAGCACTGTAATAGTCTGTAATAACAAATGTTATATCTAGTCGTCAGGAAATTTCGCCCGCCGGATTCCAAACACCCCTGTTTATTGTTGCATTTTTGTAATGAGTTTACAGAACAATACTTAACCGCATCGATTGTCGAGGCGAAATAAATCCGCCCGGAGGTCAATATTTTATCTCTTTATAGTATAAGGAGATAACAAAGCACGGACGTGTTTTTGACGGTTTTCCGCTCCAAAAAACCCAAATTGGGCCCTATATATGGAGGCGCGTGTTTTTTTCCCACGCGTCCCGCGCGGACTCGCTAGGAGTTCGTGGTTGTGGTTTGACAAGTAAATACGTGTTTGACGCCGAAAAGTCCCCGACAGGGAATCCCTTGGCATGTAGGGAAAAAACGCGAGGTGAGGGGTCTAGAATCGATAAAATACTGTATACAATATAGTTATGTCTCGGAAGTCAGGTTCTAATGGCTTCCGAACAGGTTCTAGTGGCTTCCCAGGTCGTTCGGGTGGCTTCCCGGCCGGTTCCAGTGGCTTCCCAATAGGTAATAATGGGTTCCGAATTCAGCGCGCCGGAGGGTTTTGGACGGCTGGACGAAGGAAATTCATGGCAATTCATGGCCGATTTTTTTCCCGCCCCGACTCGAAGTTGGTCAGTAATTGAACAGGTGGATGTTTTTTTGACGTGCGGCTTACGGGGTGCGGGTGCATTCGGACTGGGGCATGCCCGCCCCGCCGTCGGGTAGCTGGATTTCGTATCGCTTGATCTTGGCGTGCAGTGTGGCCCGGGTGATCCCCAGCAGTCCGGCGGCCTTTGTCCGCTGCCAGTTGGTCTCTCGCAAGGCCCGGATGATCAATTCCCGCTCGGCGCTTTCGAGGGAAAAATCCTCCCCCCCGCCGGCAGCGGCCGGTTGGCCCTCTGGGCGGTCGATGATGATGCTCGAGGGCGGGATCTCCTCCGAGCGGTTCAGGATCAGCGCCCGGTCGATGACGTTCTTCAATTCCCGCACGTTGCCCGGCCAGTTGTGCTCGCGAAGTTTCTGGCGGGCGGCCTGGCTCAATCTCACGCATCCTCGAAACGCCGAAACCTTGGAAGTGGCGATAAAATAATTGGCCAGCAGGTCAATGTCGTCTCGGCGCTGGGGACTGGCCAGGGGCGGCAAGGCCACCGGGAAAACGGCCAGGCGGTAGTACAGGTCCTGGCGGAAGGCCCCTTTGCGAACCTCCTCCGTCAGGTTGCGGTTGCTCGATGCGATGATGGTGGCCGTGCAGGGCGTCTCGACGGTACTTCCGACCATGCGGAAGGTCTTCTCCTGCAAGACTCGCAGAAGCTTGGCTTGCAGGTCCGGGGACATCTCGCTGATCTCGTCCAGAAACAGGCTTCCGCCCCCGGCGGCTTCCAGCAGGCCGGTCTTGTCACGCTCGGCCCCGGTGAAGGCGCCCTTGACGTGCCCGAACAGCTCGCTTTCCAGCAGGGTGGCCGTCAGGCCCGCGCAGTTGACGCCGACGAATCGCCCGCCGCCGGACCGCCATTGGTGGACCGCCCAGGCCGCCAGCTCCTTGCCCGTGCCGGTGGCCCCGGTAATCAGGATCGGGTTGCACCGGCTGTCCGCGATGATGCGGATGGTCTCCAGCACCTGTGCGATCCCGGGGCTTTGCCCGACAAAAGCCAACCCGGCAGGACATTGCTCGTGGAAGAACAGGCCCGACCGCCGCAGAGACGTATGCTTGGTCGCCAGCGACAAGACCAACTGGTCCAACTCGGCGGCGCTCAGCGGGCCTCGAACGTAATCCTCCGCGCCCGAGGTCATCAAGCCGACGGCGGAATCGATCCCCGGCTGCTCGGTAATGAAAACCATCCGGCAGGCGGGCAGCTTGTCTTTCACGCACTTGAGCAGTTCAAGGCTGGCCGAGGTGGAACTTTCCTCGACGATGATCCACTCGGGGAATTCCTGGGAAATAGCGGCCGGCACCGAGCGGGAGTCGGAGCAAAACAGCACCTTCTTGAAATGGCGATACAGCGACCCCGATGACCCAACAGCGGCCAGCTTGGGACCTGCGATCAACACCGACCCGAACAAAACGGCCATTTCGTTCCTTGTTAAGCCAGAACCTCGGATAACATCCTTGCAATCCGTTTGAAGCCGCTCCAAGACTGCTTGAAGTGCGTCGAGTTCGGACAATCCAGCCTTTAGTTCGTTGATAACATGCTACGGCAACTTGTGAAAGAAGATAATACACGCGCGGGGCGGGAAAATGCAAACAGTAAATTGGACAATGCAAAAAACCCTAATTGAGTCGCCGATAGGCCAGCAGTTTCTTGCCGCCTCGCACTTTGTGGATTCGCAGATCGAGGTCCTGACGTTTTTGCAGCATCGCCAGCCTGGCCAGATTGTGGCGCTGCTGGACCTGGGCCAGCCGCGAACGGAATTCGGGAGGGATCGGCCCGTCCGCTTGAAGTTGGGAGATCAGCAGGCCGACCTGCTCGACAACCCTCTGGACGGCCGGCATGTTGCCCTGGGCGGTGAGTTTCATCTGCTGGGCAAGGGCTTGCTCCAGGGCGTCAAATATTTTTGACAGCGCGGATGATTTATTGTCGCAGGTAGTTGGCGGCCGCTGGGGATTCATCGAAGGGTCCATCGCTTGTGAGTTTCTTTTCGATCTGCCGAAGCAGGTTCATCGCGTCGGGTTTTTCCGGTTCGATCGAGAGCACTTTGAGCACCGCCTGTCGGGCCAGATCGAAGCGGGAATCGCGCGCGTACAGCGTGGCCAGGCAGAAAAGGACAGCCGTATCGTCTGGGTGGCTCTGGAGATAAATCTCCAGGTACCTGGTGATCTGGGCGAAAGTGCCCATCTGGCGCGAGGTCTGGAACAACCCCAGCAGCGCCACCAGGTTGTCCTGGTCCAGTTCGAGGCATTTCATGTACGCTTCAAAGGCGGCGGCGCATTCGTTGAGTTGATGGCAAGCCACCGCGAAGCCGCCGTAAGCCTCTGAGGAAGCTGGATTAAGGGCGATGGCCTTTTGATAGTGCTCCTTGGCCTCGCGGAGTCGGCCGCCTTGAATCGCCAGCGCCGCCAGGTCCAGTTGCGGGGTCGCTTCCAAAGGCGCCACGGACGCGGCCTGCTCGTAGGATATCTTGGCGTGCTTCAAGTCTCCCATGGCGGCGTGGCAGTCGCCCAGGTCCTTGAGGTTTCTATAATGATAAGTTGAATTGTCCCGCAAGAATGTCTCCTCTGATCTAGTCAGAGTTCAATAAGCAAACGGCGTGCCTTATTGAAATAATATCGAATTATCTTCCATGAAGCCGCCGCCGGGTTGGCCAGAGGTGTCCGAGGATTCGGCGCCGGCCTATTGGAGGTAATTCAAAAGAGACATGCTCAGCACCTTGGAGGCGGCCGCGAGCGTCAGTTGGTAATTGTTCTGCACCTTGGCCAACTCCACGGTCAACTCGGTGATATCGGCGCTTTGAAGCCCAGAGGTCTGGGTTTGGTTATTGTTCTGCATGTTCGTCAGGCTGCTCTGGAGTGTGGTCATGGCCTGCTGCCTGGCCCCCACCTCGGAAGCCTGGGTGACGACCCGGGTGTAAACGTCGTTCAGCGAGTTGAGAGACTGGTTGAGCACGCTGGTCAAGGACGACGACGACAGGGGAGGTTTGCCAAGCAGTACGTCGCGCGCATTGATGAGCATGTCGAACATGTTGTATGTCCCGGGCACGCTGATCGGCTCGGATCCGGTTCGGGCGAGCGAACTGGTGTCCACATAGAGGACCTTGCCGGTCTTGGAGTCGGTGACGGCCTGTTGGCCTGCGGTTGACTCGACCGAACTCGCCCCCCCGTCGATGGACAGCTTGGCCGTGGCGTTTATGGAAACATCCGTGGTTCCCGTCAGGCTCGGATCCAGGCCGCTCATGTCGACATACACCGTGTCGCCCTTGGAGTTCGTGAGTTGGATGTCGTTGGAGGCGCCCGTATAGGCCACCGCCGTCCCATCGTCCAGGCTGACCGTCTTCTGATCCGCGTCGATGTGCAGCGTGTGGCCGTCCCCGACAATCGTGTCGCCGGTGGCCGAGTCGGAACCCGCGGCCACGCCGGTGTTGCCGACGTACTGGGTCTGGTCGTGAGTGACGCTCAGCCAGACGTCGCCCTGGACGCTGGAGGTACCCGTGCCGGCCTTGGCCCCCGTATCGCCCAGGAACACCGGCGTCTCCCGCGAGTCGCAGCGGAACACGTTGTCGCCAACCAGCACGCCGGATTGCTGCACGCCCGGGGCCACCGGCACGTTCAAAGGCTGGTCCGACCCCGTGTAGGTCACCGAGGTGATGGTCCCGCTGGAGTCCCGCTGGACCGAGTACGGCGGCGTCGAGGAATTCGAGCCGCCAAACAGATATTGATTGTCGCTCTGGGTGTTGGCGGAGGAAACCACTTGCTCCAGCAACGAGTTGATTTCCTGCCCGATGGCCTGGTCGTCGGTGGAACTGCTGGTCGCGGTGGATGCCTCCGAGAGCAACTGCTGGGCCTGGACCAGCGCGTTGTCGACGTCCGAGAGGGACGAAGAGCTCTGCTGCATGTTCGTCAGCACGCTGCTGAGGTTGCTGGAATACGTGTTGAGGGACGCGGATTCCGAATCAAGACTCATGATCTGGTCGGCGGCCACCGGATCGTCCGACGCGACGTTGACGCGATTGCCGGTGGAGACCTCATCCTGCAATTGGGTGAGCGATTGCATCTGCTGCGCAATCGCCCCGGTCACGTTGTTGTAGATCGTTTCCCAACCCATGCGATCGTTTCCTTTCGATGCGGGTCCTCTCCGACGAGCGGTTGGACACGCATCATCCTAAATCTCGGTTACACGGGAAGCCACGTGAGCAAATACTGTACGGCCGTTTCCTCCGTACTGATGTATTTCGCCACGGACTGGTACATCTGCTGAAACTGCAGCAGTTGCGCCGACTCATTATTGATGTCCACGCCGCTGATGGAATCCTGCTGGTTGGTCAACTGCTGGACCACCGTGTTCAATGTGGTCTGCTGCGCCTGCGTCGTGGAAACCTGCGTTCCCACTCCCGAAATCATGTTGTTCAGGTATGCGCTGGACGAAACCTGCCCCAAACCCTGGAGAGGTTGATTGATGAGCGCCGCCATCCGGTTAAGATTATCGACGTCGTTCATTGACTGGCTGGTGCTTACCGCCAGGTCGCCGGGGTTGTCCATCAGCCCCTGCTGGACGGCGATCGTGCCGGCCGAGTTGCCGGCGAAAAACGTGTTCAGCCCCGCCGCCGCCAGGAAACCCGAAGAGTCCGACGAGGCCAGCGCCTGGACCTGGAAAGTGTCGCCACTATTGAGGGTGCCGCTGCCCATCGCCAGCGTGATGCCGTTGCCCGCGTCCAGCGTGTCCCCGGCGGCGTAGCCGTTGCCGACGTTCAAGGTCTCGATCAACGCGCCGCTTCCGTCGCGCACCTCCAGATTGAGATCGTTCGACACGCCCACCTGGCCGCTGCCAACCACCGTGACATTGTAAGCGGCATTGGCGGTCCCGGTGTAATCGCCCGATATTGTCACGTTAGCGGTGCCGGTGATGTTGGAGCTTTGGGGCGTCGGAGACAGCGCCGGCAGAAAATCGAACTTGTATCCGCTGGCGGCCTGGATGGTCAAGCTGCCTCCCACCACGGAGGCCGAAAGGTTCGCCACCTGGCCGAGCTTCTGGGCCACGCTGTCCAACGTGTCCGTCGAGGGGTCGACGCTGATCTGGCTTCGCGTGACCTGGCCGGTGCTCTGATTGATCACGCGAACGTAGAAACTGCCCTGGACGACGTTGCCGCTCCAACTGGAGATCGGACCGTCGCCTTGCTGGCTGGAGGTCAGTTGGTCAAAAGACCCGCCCTGCCCCACGCCTTGCACGTGCAGTTGGTTCACGCCCTGAATCACCTGGCCGGCCAGCGTGTCCAGTTGGTTCTGAAGGGCCGGCAACGTGTGGTTGATCAGTTCCAGCACCGCGCCGATTTGCCCCCCCGTGTAATCGCTGCTGTAGAAGTTCTGCCCCTGAACGGAAAGACCCGTTTGGCCGTTCTGGCAGGAGCCTGAAACAAGATTGTTCGAGGTGGTGCCCGCAACCAGCGTCGCCTGGCCGGCCGAGACGTTCCTCATGCCGTTGGAGTCGTTGTAATCCGGGCTTTGCACTCCGATGAGTTGCGACAGGTCGCTGACGGCCTGGTCTCGCTGATCCTCCAGGAGATTGCACGCCGTGGGATTGTTGGCGTCCTTGATCTGCACGTTGAGCGACGCGACCTGTTGCGACAGGACGTTCACCTGCCCCGTGAGATCCTGGACCTGCTGTTTGAGATCCACTTGCGTGCTCTGGATGTATTGCGACATCTGCTGAAAGTCGCCGGCCAGGGAAGCGCCGGAGTTCACCACCTGCTCCTGAAGCGCGCTGTCGCTGGGCGAAGTGGTCAGTTTGCTGAACGAAGAGAAGAAGGCATTCAAATCGGTGCATAGCGGCTCGGAACCGGTTTGACCGAAGGCGGACTGAAGGCTCTGGAGCACCGTCAGGGTTTGCGTGACATCGGAAGAACTCGATTGCTGCTGGAGCAGTTGCTGCTCGAGCAGGTGGTTGATCACGCGCGTGACACCGGACATCAGCACGCCGCCGCCAACTGAAGTGCCCTGGGTCGAGGTGGCGACCGACGTGAGCACGCCTTCCTGCAGGTGATAGCCCGGGGTCGAGGCGTTGGCGACGTTGGTGCCAATCAGCTCTAGCGAGGCCTGGGCCGCCTGAAGTCCACTGATTCCTATGGAAAAGCTCGACATATCAAAGCTCCGCGCTCATCACGCCGCCGCCGTCGCGATGTCGCAAGTTTCCTTTGGCACTGTACGTCCTGGGGCCGAAACTCCCCCGCAGGAGGGTTTCGAGCAGCAGGCGGTTGATCTTCTGGCACTCGTGCAGCAGCATCGACATTTCCATGTGCTTGCGCCGCAACAGGCCCAACTGGCCGGTCAACGCCTGCCGGCGATCCTCCAGGACTCGCGCCAGGTCCGACGGAAGATACGGCGCCAATTGCGACAGCCGCGGACGCTTGACCGGGCAGCCGACCTCGGCCGCAAGGTCGGACGAAATCCGCTCCACTTCCCGGTCCGCCCCCGACTGCTCCTGCTGCGTCTGTTCCATCCGCGGCAAAAGCTTCTCCAGGGTCGCGTTGTCCCGGTTGACCAGGGCGGCAAGCAACTGCTCCATCTCGGCGCGTTTGGCCGCCAGAAGCTCCAACTCGCGGTCCAGCGCCTCCAGCAGTTGCTCGGGCAAGCCCGGGGGGAATTCCGGCGTGGAGATCATGGTTTGACCTCCGGGGCGGCCGACTGCGAAGCTTGGCCCGAAGACGCCTGCATCTGCTTGGCCAACTGCTTCCAGAGCCCCAGCCCGCCTTGTTTGGCCAGTTCCTGGGACAACTGCATCCAGAAGAGTCCCTGGGTCTGATCCATGGCGCCGCTGCTCAGCAGGCCCGAATGGGGAATCGTCTTCTGCATCTCATCCGTGATTTTCTCGAGGAAGACGGACTCGAAATCCTTGGCCACCTTTTCCAGTTGGCCCGGGTCGTGCTTGCCATTGGCGGCCGCGACAAGCCCTTGCAATGCCTGCGCGCCGCCGTCCGCGCCAGCCGCCGCCACCGATATGTCCAGTTGACTCACTTGCCTTCACTCCCGAAAAAACGCTGCTAGATAATCTTGAGCTGCGCCTGAAGCGCCCCGGCCTGACGAAGGGCCTTGAATATCGAGATCAAGTCTCGCGGGGTCAGGCCCATGGCGTTGAGCGCCTTGGCCAACTCATGCACCGACACCTGTTTCTTCACGACCCGCAGGACGCCGGATTCCTCGTTGGCTTCGATCTCCGTGCGATGTACTTTTTCCGTTGTTCCGCCTTTACTCATGGGGTTGGGCTGGGAAACGAAATCCTTCTCCTGCGTGACGATCGAAAGGTTCCCGTGCGAAATGGCGACCGAGGAGATGCCCACGTTTTCACCGACCACGATCGTGCCGTCTTTTTCGTTGATCACCACCATGGCGGCAAAATCCACCTTGACCTCCAGGTTGCCCAGGCTGTCCATAAACCCGATCAGTTTGCTCTTGGACGTCTTCTCGGGCACTTTGACCCGGACAGTTCCGGCGTCCTCGGCGACGGAGCTGTCGGCGTGGACCGCATTGATCGCCGTGGCGATGTGCTGCGCGGTGGTGAAGTCCGGGTTGCGAAGCTGCAGCGTGATCACGCCGTTGTCCACGAATTCGGCGATTTCCTCTTTTTCCACGGTGGCCCCGGCGGGAATGTCGCCGACGGTCGTGTGGTTCTGGGTGATCGTGGCGCTCTGCCCTCCGGCCGAGAATCCGCCGATGGAAATGGGCCCCTGCGCCACCGCGTACACGTTGCCGTCCGCGCCCGTCAGCGGCGCCATCAGCAACATGCCTCCCTGAAGGCTGGTGGCGTTTCCGATGCAGGACACGCTCACGTCGATCGTCGAGCCTTTGCGGCCGAAAGGCGGCAACTCCGCCGTCACCAGCACGCTGGCGATGTTTTTGCTGGACAGGTCCGAAGGCTCCAGCACCAGCCCCGAGCGGCGAAGGATGTTCGTCATCGCTCGTTTGGAAGCCTCGGAATTGTCGCCCGTGCCGTTGAGCCCAATCACCAGTCCGTAACCCCACAGGGGGTTGGCGCGGACTCCCTGGACTTCGACGATATCCTTGATCCGCTCGGCCGGCGCGGCCAAGGCTCCAAAGGCCAGGACCAAGGCCGTCAGCGTCACTCTTGTGGTAAGTTTCATAATGCGTTCTTTCGGACCATCAATAAGGGCTGGCGATGTTCAGCAGATGCGCCAACCAGCCGGGGTTGGTGACGTCGTTCTCCTGGCCCTTGTGCCGGTAGACGATGTGGAAGTCGGCGATCATTCCGCTGCTGACGATGTTGTTGTAGTTGATGTCGCTGGGGCGGACGATGCCGCTGATCTCGATAATCTCGATGTCGCCGTACATGTTCCGCTCGCGCGTGCCCTGGACCACCAGGTTTCCGTTGGCCAGAACGTCCTGCACGGTCACGGTCACCTGGTCGGTCAGGCTTCGGTTGCTGTCCAACTGGGCGTTCCCGTCGAATTTTGTCTCGCCCGCGCTGTTGTAGGCGATGGTCGGCAGGTTATGCACCGTGCCCTTGGTGTCGTTGCTCTTGAACACGGTCGCGCTGCCGCTGAGCGAGGCCGTCCGGCTGGCAGTTTTGTCCGTTTTCCGCTCGGTCTGATTGGTGATGACGCTATTTTCCAGGATCGTGATGGTGAGCGTGTCGCCCACGCCCTTGGCGGTGTCGTCGGAGTGCGGCGCCTTGGCCGCGTGCCTGGATTTCTCCCAGATCGAACCCGCCGGAAGCGCCGTGACCACCGTAGTCAACGCCGCCGCCAATGCCAGCCCTGTCAGAGTTCTCATTTCTTCACCTCGTCATATAATGGATGGACTGTGCCGTCCGCGGCCACCCGGCAGGCGACCGATTGCTGGCTATCCACGTTCAGGACCCTGATGACATCTCCAGGCCGACCGTTGTCCATGGCTTGCCCGATCCCGTTGATGCGGAATCCCAGTCCCTCCACCGACATCTTGACCTTCTGGTCGCGGTGGACAATGATTTCCAGCTTGGGCATCTTCACTTGCCCCGGCCCGATCACTTTATCGCGCTGGATCGCCACCGTCGCCTCCATCCCCAGCGGCGAGGTCCATTCCGCCGAGGGCTTGATCGGCAGGGCCACGATCTGGACCTTGAAGTCTTCTTCGGTGAGCTTCGCGTGGGGCAGGATATCCCTGGCGGCCACGGCCTGCTGAACCAGGTAATCGGCCTGGAAAGTCGCCTCCCCGACAGCGAGTTCCTTGTCCCCGCGGCAGACGGCGACCTCGACCCGGAGTTGGTCGGGCAGCGGGTTCTGCCTGGCCGCCAGGCGAGGCTTGAGTTCCACGCCCTGAGGGTCCGAAACCGTAACGGAAACCGGCGTCCCAACGAGCCGCCAGACGCGGTCCTCGGGCAACGGTTTCTTCTGGACCAGGAATTCCTGCGCGGCCAGGGCCAGTTGGTCCGGCGCCAGGGCCTGGTCCTTGGATTCCAGGGTGACGGTCGGGGCTCCAGAGAAAGTCACTTCCGCGGTGTCCAGGCCCGCGGCGCCAATGCGAGCCAGGATCGTCGAGCGGCTCAAGACCAGCGATTCCTTGAAGAAAGGCCCTCGCCCCATCGACACGGCGGAGACCTTGTGGAGAATCTTTTCGTCGTCGCAGCGGATAATGCAGATTTCGCCCAGCGTCAATACGCCGGACATGACGGCCAGGCCGCGGGGCAGATAGATTTTGACCTGGGACGAGGGCTCTTCCGCCATCGCCACACCGACCAGGACCGCCAGGATGAAACATATCTTTTTCATGTTGTCTCCCGAAACGACAAATCCTATGAGGCGCCCAGCCGGTTGGTGGACTGGAGCATCTCGTCTCCAGCCTGGATCGCGCGCGAGTTGGTCTCGTAGGCCCGCTGGGCCGTGATGAGGCCAACCAGTTCCGTGATCATGTCCACGTTGGACTGCTCCAGAAAGCCCTGCTGAATGCTGCCCATGCCGTTCTGTCCGGCCGTGCCGGCGATGGCCGGGCCGCTGGCGGGCGTCGAGGCCACCAGGTTGTTGCCCTCGTCGCTGAGCCCCGAGGGGTTGGCGAACCGCACGATGTTGATCGTCCCGACCACCGTGCCGGTGGTGTTGGCCTGTTCGAACACCGTGACCGTTCCGTCCGTGCCGATGCTGACGGATCGGGCGTCGGTGGGAATCGTGATGCCGGGGTCCATCGTGTACCCCGTCGAGGTGACCAGTTGGCCCTGGGCGTTGGTCCGGAACGACCCGTCGCGCGTATAGCGGACTCCGTCGGGCGTGGTCACCTGGAAGAAACCGTCTCCCTGGATCGCCATGTCCAACTGCCCCGAGGTATTGGCCAACGTGCCCTGCGAGTAGACCTTCATCGTCGAACCGGGGCTGACGCCGCTGCCAATCTCAAACCCGCTGGGCGCCATCACGCTGGCCGTCGTTTCCCTCCCGGCCTCCTGAAGCTTGACATACATCAGGTCCCGGAAGTCCACCTGGGTGCGCTTAAACCCCGTGGTGTTCATGTTCGCCAAGTCGTTGGCGATGGTGTCCACGATCATCTGCTGCGCATTCATGCCTGTGGCCGCGGTCGAAAGTGCTCGTAACATGGGGTCTCCTGTTCATCATCCCATCGCGACCCGCAGGAGGGATTTGCCGCCCTCATCCTGGGTCGTAATGGTCTTGGCATTGGCCTCGTACATCCGCGTGACCTTGATCAGGTCCACCATTTCCTCCACGATCGAAACGTTGGAGGCTTCCTGGCAATCCTGGTGTACGACCGTTTTCTTTGAAATCTGGGGGTCGGCGTTGGCCGGCGCGCGAAAGCAGCAATTGCCCAGCGATTCGAGTTTCGTGCCCGCCGGAAATTCCACGATCTTGAGTTTACCCAGTTTGTGCCCTCCAGCGGCGACATCGCCGGTGGACGAAACGGTCAGGCTGCCGGCGCCGGCGGTGCGGGGCACCGTGATCGGGCCGTTTTCCCCGGCCACCGGATTGCCCGCGTAGTCCACCAGTTGCCCTTGGGCGTTGAGGTTGAAGACCCCGCCGCGGGTGTAGGTCTGGCCCTGGGGCGTATCGACCACGAAGAATCCTTTTCCCTCCAGCGCCAGGTCCAGGTTCCTTCCGGTCTGCGTCAGGTGGCCCTGGGTGAAGTCCGTCTGGGTCTGGCCCGACGGCGTGGAGGCGCCCCCCTGGGCCGAGGCCAGGGTGCTGGCAAAACTGGTGACGCGCCGCTTGTATCCGCTGGTGTTGGCGTTGGCGATGTTCTGCGTGATCGTCCGGTACTGCTCGGTCAGGGCGTCCATGTTGGCGGAAACCGCCGCGGCAATGTCAGGCATGGGTGACCTCCTGTGAAGTCCGCGCCGGTCTCATCGCGGCGGGCTCCGGCGGCGCGGACTTACGGTGCTCGATCGCGGCCTGGTTGGTCAGCCGCGTCAGGTCCGAAATGGCGGAGGAACTCAGGCCGATCATCTCGGCCACGACCATCCATTGATGATCGGCCAGCACGGAACACCGGTGGACCTTGGCCAGACTTTGCAGGGTCTTGTCGGGGCCCAGCCTGAGGATCACCAGCGCCCGCTGGTCCTGGGCAATCGCCACGGCGGATTCAAACTTCAGGCCCACGCCCGCCAGTTCCACCAGTTGCGCGGGCTCGAACTTGGGCAGGATGTCCTGCCGATCCCGCAGGTCGAAGGGAAAGGTCGCGATCATGGCCGGATGGCGAACCGGGATGCGCGGAAACGACCGGCGGTTGATAAAGCGGAGGTTGTCGGAGTGTTTGAGGTGAATGTGGTTTTCGGTCTGGCGGATGACGTCGGTGTTGAACTCCCAGACCGAACCGCCGTCGCAGTATCGG
>CAZYDC010000026.1:0-18143 GCA_964646065.1 uncultured Planctomycetaceae bacterium
TGTTGAGGTAGACATCGACGCCGAGGCTTTCGGCGTAGACTTTGTGGCGGGCGCCCTGGTTGCCGGTAATCATGATGACGCGGGGCGGGTCGGTCCGCTTCTTGCCCTTCTTAAGGTTCTCCATGACCAGGAATCCGCTGCGCTTGGGCAGCATCATGTCCAGAACGACCAGGTCGGGGTGAGCGCTGGTGGCCTGCTCGATGGCCGAGTTCCCGTCACAGGCGACGAGGATTTGCGGCCCCAACTCCTCCAGCGCCGTTTGCATGGCCGCCATAATGTCGCGGTCATCGTCCACCAACAAAACCTTCTTGCCAGCCAGTTCGCCTGCCATAGTAAAACTCCTTCCGCCCATTCGTGTGATTACAACTAACCTATGCTAATCCCGCGGCGACCAATAGTCAATCATTGCGAAAACAACAACGGAAATCACCAAGAGCACCAAGACCACCAAGAGCACGAAGAACGGACATAGATCAGGATAAAGAATCCGCTCACATTCGGCTTGTCCCTTGCTTCTTCAAAATCCATTCAGTCCCTTGCTTTTCTTGGTGCTCTTGGTGTCCTTGGTGCTCTTTGTGATTATCTTCGTTGTACTCGCGCGATTCGCGGCTAATCCTTTTTCAGCGGCTTCACTTCCAGGCTCCAACCGGCGGGGCGGACGAGCTTGAAATCGGCCCCGTCCATCTTCTGGTTGAGCTTGATGGTGTCCTTGATGAAAATGACCGTGGTGGCTGTCTTGTTGTGTTCCCTGCTGACGATCTTGACGGGCAGGCCCATGTCGCGATCGATCCACATCTCCAGCACCGCGAAATTCAACTTGTCCTCATAGCCGGGCTTGGGGACCAGCCGGATGTAATCGGTGTTCTTTGGGTCGCCGGCCTTGGGCGGTCGGGTTGTCACGTCGCAGCACTTGAGCACGTCCTGGGTCTTCTGGCCGAAGGGAATCGGGAAAGGCCCCTCGCCGATCTTCAAAGGTTCCACCGCCTCGCCGGCCGTCGCCGCCTGCAACTGCTGGAGCTTCCTGTTGGAATAGTCGGCGATGCTCATCCACTGCGTGCCGTCCTTGTCGGGACCGAAGGCGTAGTCCTTCAATTCCTTCACCCGCGGGCCGTCGCTCTGTTGGAGTGTGTCGAAGTGGATGCGGAAGCGGGTGAAGTCCTTGGGATCGTTCTTCTGGTACTGCACGTACCCGGTTCGGGATTCCGTGTCGCCCAGCGAGGGGTTCGTGACCTCGTAGTTCAGGTCGGTGCGGATGGTCTTGTGTTTCAGGCCGGCCGCTTCGAGGGCGTCGAGAATCTTCTTGGCGGCGGGGTCCACCTTGTCCACGTCCGCCGCCTGCGTGGCGGCCGGGGCCGTCGCCGGGGCGGTCGTCTGCGACCAGGCGGCCGCGGAGGCCAGGGCGATCATCATCGAACACGCAAGTACGCTTTTCATATCCATGCTCCAGTCCCAGACATATTCTATGGTAGTCATCGCGCGTGTGGCACCCCCAAGTCTTCTTGGGGGTGTCCGGTTAGTTCGGACCTTGCCAGACACCCCCAAGCGGACTTGGGGGTGCCACCCGGACATGGCGACAAACAACGTCGCCATGCCACCCTTAATGTGACGCCGTCGGACGCACGCGCCGCCATGCCGAGTGCAGCATCTTTACTATACCCAGAACGGCCGCCAATGCCAGTAGCGCCACCGGGGCGATCCAGCCGAGATGGAACCAGTAGGTCACGAAGGCGAACACGGCGTATCGGACGAATCTGCCGATGAAGTTGGCGGCGGCGAATTTCAGGCGGCTGTACCGGTAGGTGATGGCCAGCAGGCGGATCACGTCCACCGGGATCGGGATGAAGTTGAAGATCGTCAGGATCATGAACGGCGAGCGGGCGAACCACTTGGCGGCGGCGGCGTACCAGCGGGCGGTGCGCACCTTGGCCACGCGGCGGCTGCGGAGCAGCCAGGTCCAGAAATAATAGTCGTTCATGTTGGCGACGGTCGAGCCCAGCGCGCCGGCCAGGCCGACGATCAGCGTGACCGACCAGACGTCGGCGGCGATGGCGGCGCCCTGCGTGGCCAGGCCGGCGACGATCCACCCGGTCGGCAGCGGCGTCAGCGTGGTGGCCATCGAAAGATAAATCACGACCACCAGCAGCTTGATGGCCGGGGCGGTGAGTGCGAAGGCGCGCTGGAAGGCGTCCGCGAATTCATGCCACGTGGGGCGCGGCTGGCTGTGCCCGTGAAGGACCCCGCAGAATTTCTGCCAGACCAGCGCCCAGTTCCCCCAGACTTCGCCCGAGGAATCCAGCAGCATCACGATCGCCAGCACCGCCGCCGCGAGGAAAACCACGTAAAAAAGGAACCATCTGCGAACGGATACGCCGTCGGGTAAAAAGGGGACTGGCTCGATGGGTGCCATGCCCAAGTCCGCGCGGGCATGTGTGCCCGGACATGCCCGCGCGGACTTGGGCATGGCACCCATCGTGGGCATGGCACCCTTGATGCCAGTCCCCGTTTTTGCGGAGTCGGCGGCGTTGTCAGGCAGGTTGGCCAAGGATGAGTCCGTCTTTCATTTGCAGCACTCGGTCGGCGCAGGAGGCGGCCTCGGCGGAGTGCGTTATCATTACGATGGTCTGGTTTTCCTGGCGGTTCGTCTGGCGGAAGATTTCCAGCAGGTCGCGGCTGTTGGCGGAGTCGAGGTTGCCGGTGGGCTCGTCGGCCAACAGCAGGGCCGGGCGGTGGGCCAGGGCGCGAACGACGGCGACCCGCTGCTGCTCGCCGATGGACATCTGTCCGGGCTTGCGGCGCATGACGTGCGCGATGCCAAGCCGCTCGAAAAGTTCCCGCACGCGGCTGCTCGCGCCCAGGCCTCGAACCCGCAGCGAGATGGCGACGTTGTCCTCCGCGCTGAGCACGCCCAGCAGGTTGAATCGCTGGAACACGAAGCCGATCTGCGTGCGGCGGAGCAGCGTGCGGGCGGAATCGTCGAAGGGCGCGGGCTGGCCGTTCAAATCAATGACGCCCTCGTCGCAATGGGTCATCAGGCCCAGGATGTGCAGCAGCGTGCTCTTGCCGCAGCCGCTGGGGCCCATGACGGCCAGGAACTCGCCTCGCCGCGCCGACAGGTCCAGCCCTCGCAGCACGTGCGTGCGCGAAGGGCCCTTGCCGTAATACTTGTGCAGGCCGCGCGCGACCAGGATGTTTTCGCTGTCCGTCATTCGTTCGTCAATGCCTCGACCATGTCCACTCGCGTGGCCCGCCATCCGGGGTACAGTCCGCTGACCAGGGCGCCGGCGGCGGCGGCGAGGATCGCCACCGCGATCCATTTGAAACTCAACTGCACGGTCAGCAGCGGCGCGAACACCTGGATGAGCCAGGCCGCCGGGAAACTCAGCGCAATGCCCACGGCCGTGCCCGTGAAGGTCAGGAGCATCGACTCGGCGAGCATCTGCCGCAGGATGAACCAATTGGACGCGCCGCAGGATTTCAAAATCGCGATGTCCCGCGTCCGCTGGAGCACCATCATGTACAGCGTAATCATGATGAACAGGAAGGCGATCACCAGGGCGATGGCGTTGACGATGTCGATGTACGTGAACATGATGCCGAACGTGTGGTCCAGGCTGGCGCGGTACTGCTGCTTGGGCATGAGGTCGGCGTACTCGCAGGCGAGCTTGCGGCAGGCGTCGTTTTGGTCCACGCCGGGGCGGAGCTTGACGAACATGAGCGTGCTGTTGTGAATCGAACCGCCGCTGAAAAACTTCTGGGCGGTCCGCCGCGGCATGAACACCCGCGTGATGACGCCCGAGGGGCAGATGCCCACGATCTTCCACGCGTGGTTTTCCATGTTCACCGTGTCGCCGACGTGGAAGCGCCCCTTCTTGGCCAACCGTTCGTCCACCATCAGCTCCATGCCGCCATGTTCGGCGATGACCTTGTCGTCCAAGTCCAGCGGCGGGGCGTCCGGCTGGGTGGAGGGGGTCAGGACCGTCTTTTCATACCATCGCGTGAATTTGCCTTCGTGGTCGGGCACGACGCCGTCGACAACTTTGAGGTCGTTCGTGAGCGTCTTCCAGTCCCACGGGTCGATGCCGGAAATCAGGTTGTCCTGCCCGCCGATCGACGCGCCGCAGAGCAGGATCGGCACGACACTCTGGACCAGGTCCTTGTGCTCCAGGAACCGCTCGGCCGCCTTGTCCGACAGCAGCCCGCCGGAAATGGTCGTGATCTTGGTGCCCAGGCCCTTGGGGTAGGCGATCAATTCGGCGTCGACGGATTCCCAGCGGTCGCCGATCTCGCCCAGGCTTCCGCGAGAGAGCCCCGAGAGCGTAATCAACATGCAGATGCCCACCCCGATGCCCAAGGCGCTGAGCACGCTGCGAAGTTTGTGATGAAGAATGTTGGATAATGGCAGGTATGACATTGTAATTCATTGTGGCATCCCGATGTTCACCGGGGCCGTGGCTGTGTCGTTGCTGTTTCCTTGGCGTATCCTGTAAGACACCCGAACCGGTGCCACGTGGGTTAGGCCGCAAGCGGATCGAAACCGTGCATCCTGCGGAACGTTTAATAATCCTGAGGGCCGATGGCGGCTATTCGCTATCGCCTGTTGGCTCCTGGCGGTATGGTAACAAAGAATTCGTTTAGAGGCACTACCTTTTGACCTTACAATATGAATCTATGAAAACCTTTGCGCACTATCGGGGCGTGGCGGCGGTCGTGGTGCTGCTGCTGGGCCCGGCACTCGTGCAGGCGGCCAGTTGGTGGTCGCTGGACTATCCGTACCGTCGCGGCCTGACGATCCCGGCCTCCAAGGCCAGCCACCTGGCCGGTGACGAGATCGCGACCTTCACCATGTACACCGGCGGCCTGTGCAAGCCCGACGGCAGCGACATTCGCGTGGCCACGCACGACGGCAAGGAAATCCCGATGCGCCTGCTGATGGCCGGGCCGGGAGACCAGGTGACGCTGGCGTTCGCCGTCCAGCCCGGAACGACCTTCTACCACGTGTACATGGGCTCCGCCAAGCCGCCCCCGCCCCTGCCCAAGCTGAAAATCCAGCGGGGCGTGATGCTGGAGACCTGGGGCTACGAAGGCGGCGGCGTCATGACCGTGGACATGGTCCAGAAGGCGCTGGACAAATCCGCCAAGTTCATAGGGCGGGGCTTCCGGCCGAACATCTTCAACGGTCACAATCCGTTTGGGCCGGAGAATCGGATCATCAACATTTTCACCGGCTACCTCCTGTGCCCCACGGACGGTGAGTACACGTTCGGCACGTCCAGCCACGACGCGTCGTTCCTGCTGGTGGACGACAAGCTGGTGGTGGATTACGGCGGGTTCCACGATGTCCGCGCGGAGGTCCGCGCCCAGGGCAAGGTCCAACTGAAGTCCGGCATCCACAAGCTGACGTACTACCACGTCAACGGCGGGGACGATCCGATTTGCGTGGCCGCCTGGAAGCCGCCCGGCGCGGACAAGATCTGGACCATCGGCGCGGATTCTTTCACGGCGGTCGTCAGTCAGGTCACGGTCGGGCCGATCGAACAGTACGGCAAAACGGTGAGCATCGATTTTACCATGACGCAATTGGCGGAGTCCTTCGTGGAAAACCGGTATTATCAGCGGTACTCGTTCCAGGCCGTGACGTTCGGCGGCGAGCCCAGGACTTTTCAGTGGAGCTGGGATTTCGGCGACGGCCAGGTCGGCAAGGGCGAGTCGGCCGACCACGTGTACCTGCTGCCGGGCGAGTACACGGTTACGGCCAAGACGGCCACCGGTCCCAACGGCCCGATGAAGCGGACCAACCGGATTTTCGTTTCGCGGCCGTGGGACCGGGTCACGGACAACGAAATCGACAGCACGGCCTCGCACGCGAACATCGTTTCGGAGTACAACTACGCGGCGCTGCGGCCTGAGGCCATCGCGGAAGCGACGGTGCTGATGCAACGGTGCGAGCGGCTGGACGCGATCATCGCGGCCGGCGATGCGCTGATGAAAAAGGACAAGATCCCGGCCGCGGCGTTGGACACGGCCATGCCGATCTATTCGGAGACGTTGGCGAAGAAGGGGCAGCGGCCTCGCGCGGCGGCGGCGTTGCTCCAGGCGGCTAAGATGACGGACAACGTGGCCACGCAGGCGACGATGCTCTCGTCGGCGGGCATGCAACTGATGCACATGGGCGGCAAGGACGATTTGGATAAGGCCCTGGGCCTGTTCGACGGGGTGGTCCGCAAATACGATTCGCTGACGACGGTGCCCGCGATTCGCCAGGCGAAGGTCGGCATGGGCGACGTGTGGCGGCTGCGAGGCGACTACGAGAAGGCCAAGAGCGCCTACACGGAGGCCAGGCCAAAGTCCGCCGACGACCAGAACACCAGCGACTCGATCTCCAAGGGCGACTACGCCCGGCACGTGGAGGATTACCTTCGCAACAAGGATTTCGTGTCGGCGCAGGATTTCCTCGACAAGTGGGAAGAGGCCTACCCCCTGGACAAACTGGAGGGGTACTGGTCGCTGCTCAAGACCAGGCTGTGCATGGCCCAGGACAAGCCCGCGGACGCCGCCGCCGAGGCGTCCGTGCTGGTGAGCGTCGCCCCGCTTTCCAATTACGCCCCGCAACTGTTGATGATCGAAAACGAGGCGTACCTGAAGCTCAAGGACCCCGCCAAGGCCAGGGACGCCCTGGAAATGATCGTGGCGAAGTACAAGGAATCGCCCCTGGCGGCCGAGGCGGCGAAGAAACTCAGATAGTTGCCAGCCAATAGCGAATAGCCAATAGGACGCGTTGGATCAGCCGCACAGTGAAAGTTGAAACGAAGGCACAAGGGTTCATTCATGCACAAATTGAAGAAGATATATCTGAACGGGTATAAGTCGTTTCGCAACGATGCCGTACCGATCCGCGCGGACATCGCCGTCGACGAAAAAGTCCATCGGGGCAACGCAATTGAGTTTGGCGACATCACCGTTCTCTTGGGGGCTAACGGCGCAGGCAAAAGCAACCTGTTGTCTTTCTTTCACATGCTGAACTTTATGATTGCCGACCCTCTTTTGAAGCCTCTGGAGGGTTATGTTGGGCGAGAAGGCGGCGCCAACTCCATTCTGCACTACGGTGAAACGACAATACACGCGGAAGTGGAGTTTGTTTCGGGTGGTCAACGCATTTGTTACATAATGGATTTGGGGAGTGCGAAACCTGACGCATTGGTCTTCAACAATGAATCCATCGTCACCGGGCCGGATGAGGGCGGCTTACTGAATGACGGTCCTGCCCTTGGCGCCGGTCACAAGGAAAGCCGACTGCGGGAGTGCGCGAACCATGGCGATCCGTCTTGCAAGGCAGTGATTGACATGTTGTCCGGATGTCGTGTGTATCAATTCTCCGACACCTCCTCCACCGCGAGCGTTCGCAAGAGTGGGTATATCGAGGATGCCGCCTTTCTCCAGGGGGATGCCGGCAATTTGGCCGCGTACTTGCGGGGTATTCGCGTTAGTGCGCCAAGATACTATCAAAGGATCATCGATCACATTCGCATGGCCTTTCCTCAGTTCGGCGATTTTGTACTGGAACCCTCGGCGCTGAACGCAAACTATATTCTCCTGAATTGGCGTGAGGCAAAGCGGCCTGCATACCCATTCGGCCCGCACCAACTGTCGGACGGCACACTTCGCTTCATGGCCTTGGCGGCATTGTTCCTTCAGCCCAAGGAGAAACTGCCGCCGGTTATCGTTATCGACGAGCCTGAATTGGGCCTGCACCCCTATGCGATCGTGGTGCTGGCGTCCATGATTCGCACCGCCTCAGCGAATTGCCAGGTGATTCTTTCCACGCAATCCACTCGGTTGGTGGACGAGTTCGATGTGGGCGAGATCGTGGTCGTCAATCGCGATGAACAATCGGGGGCGACTCGCTGTCACCGTCCGGACGCGGGAGCTTTGGATGAATGGATTCAGAGATACACCACGAGCGAACTTTGGGAGAAAAACGTCCTGGGGGGCAGGCAGTGACCGCCATTCGGCTGCATATCACGGCCGAAGGGCTGACGGAAAAACGGTTTGGCAACAATGTCCTGGTGCCGCACCTGGGGAATCGTTTTCAAGTGGTGACGGATGTTCGATCCGTAAAGACGGGCCGTAAGCACGGACAAGACTGTCGCGGCGGACTGCTCGGGTACGAGAAGGCCAAGAACGATATCCAGTCTTGGATGAGAAAAGAACGAAACAATATTGAGGTCCGCTTCACGACAATGTTCGATCTGTATGCACTGCCGAACGACTTCCCGGGATATCCAGAAGCCGCACATTGCGGTGATCCTTACCAGCGCGTAGCTGTGCTGGAGTCGGCTTTGGCGCGAGACATGGGAGACGAGCGGTTCATCCCCTATATACAGCTTCACGAGTTTGAGGCGCTGATTCTTGCCGATCCACAAACGCTCGACTCTGTGTACATGGACGAAACTTCGGCCATAGTGAGGCTGGTGGAATTGACGCGGGGAGCGAATCCGGAGGAGATCAACGACGGCCCGGACACGGCGCCATCGAAGCGGATCATCGCGGAAATCCCGGCGTATGAAAAACAGAAGGCTGCTGTCGGCCCGTTCGTGGCGGAGAAAATAGGATTGGACGTCTTGCGGCAAAGGTGTCGCCATTTTCACGAATGGATGGAAACGATGGAGAGGCTTGGCCATGAGGCGGATTGATTTGGTTGCCCCTCCCGTGCGCGAGCCACGCAACCCTATGGTTTCTCTATGAAGACGAATGTCCTTAAACCCAAGACGGTCGAAGACGCTTCGCGGATCGCCCGCGAGGCGGCGGCGGCGGTGCAGGCGGGGAAGCTCGTCGGCTTTGCCACCGAGACCGTGTACGGAATCGCGGCGCTGGCGACGAACGCCGACACGATGGCGCGGCTGCGGGAACTCAAGGCCCGGCCGGAGCGACCGTTCAGCGTACACGTCGCGGAGCCCCACGACGTGTTCCTTTACGTGGCGAAGGACCATGTGAGCGACCCGGCCCGGCGGTTGATCCGAAAAGCCATGCCAGGCCCGATCACGCTGCTGCTGCCTGTCGGCAAAAAGCTGGCCGACCCCAGATTCCATTCCGCGCAACTCCACAAGCGTTTGGTGGTCGAGGCCGGTGATGGACACGTCATCGGGATTCGCTGTCCGGACCAGCCGCTGGCGCAGGAGATGCTGGCCGCGATCGACGGGCCGGTGGTCGCGCCCAGCGCGAACCTGGCCGGCAGGCCTTCGCCCCGCACCGCCTCGGACGTGCTGGAGGAGCTGGATGGCAAGATCGACCTGCTGATCGACAGCGGCCCGACGCGTTACGGCAAGGACAGCACGATCATCGACTTTTCCGTCGAGCCCTGGAAGATCGTGCGCGAAGGCGTCTACGACGCCCGCACGATCCGCCGGTTCATGGCCCGCACGTACCTGTTCATCTGCACGGGCAACACCTGCCGCAGCCCGATGGCGGCGGGGCTGGCCCGCGAAATGTTCGCCGCCCGCCTGGGTGTTCCGGCCGCCAAGCTGCCGCAGCAGGGCGTTCACGTGATATCCGCCGGCATCTACGGTGGCGACGGCGCCCCGGCCACCCCCGAGGCCGTTTTCGCGGCGGGCGAACTGGGCGCGGATATCTCCGGCCACCGAAGTCAAAACCTCACAAACCAGTTGATTCGCGACGCGGATATGGTATTCTGTATGACAGATTTCCACGTGGAGCAGGTTCTTGCCGTCGAGCCCAAGGCCCGCGGCAAAGTTGTGAGGCTCAGTGACCAGGGCGAGATTGCCGACCCCATCGACGGAGGCCGCGAGGTTTACCGGCGGACCGCCCGACAGATTCAGGCCGCTCTACGGCAGCGGCTCGAAGAAGGATTGTTATGAAGATCGCATTGGCTGCCGATCACCGCGGACACGCGGTCAAAGAAAAAGTCGCGATTCTGCTGGCCGAACAGGGCCACCAGGTCATCGACATGGGCACCAACAGCTCGCGTAGCTGTGACTACCCGGATACCGCCTACCCGGCCGCGATGGCGGTCGCCCAGAAGCAGGCCGACCTGGCGATCCTGATCTGCGGCAGCGGAATCGGCATGGACATTTGCGCCAACAAGATCGACGGCATCCGTGCCGCGCTCTGCCACGACGAACTGACCGCCCAGATGTCCCGCCGCCACAACGACGCCAACGCCCTATGCCTCGCCAGCGACGTGCTGGGCGAGGAACTCATCCGCCGGATCGTGCTCAGTTGGTTGAGCACCACCTTCGAGCCCGGCGGCCGCCACCAGCGGCGCGTGAAAAAAATCGAGTGGATCGAGCAGGGCAAAGACCCCACCACGTACAACAACGGCTCCTTTGAATCCGGCGAAGACGTTGCCGCGCTCGATTCCTAAAAAACTTAGCCGCGAGTTGCGCGAAAACGACAACGGAAATCACTAAGAGCACCAAGACCACCAAGAGCATTAAGAACAGATTTGGATTAGTCTAAGAAACCCGCTTCTTCAGTTTGCTCCTTGGTTCTTCGACTTCAGCATTTCGTTGCTTTTCTTGGTGCTCTTGGTGTGCTTGGTGATCTTTGTGATTATCTTTGTTGCTGCCGACGAAATCAGCCGTACAGCCTTCCCTCGTCCACCATCGCCAGGTAGTTTTCCACGGGAATGTAGTTGGTCACGCTGTTGCCGGTACCCAGGCAGTATCCGCCGCCGGGCAGGCACTTGTTGAGCGTGTCGCGGACGCGGGCGCGGATGGCGGCCTCGCCGCTGCGGCAGAGGAAGTCCACGTCGATTCCGCCCAGCAGCGCCATGCTCCGGCCGTAGGTTTTCTTCACGTCGCGAACGTCCTCGATGGTGTCCTCGAAGCTGTGCTTGGCGTCGAGTTTCACGTCGTCGATCAGGTCGGGGATGATGTCTTTGAGCTTGCCGCAGGAATGCAGCAGGTAGGGCCTGCCGGCGGCGTGCGACATTTCCGCCAGCACCTTGTGCCCGCTGAGCACGAACTTCCGCATGTCGGCCGGCGAGAACAGCAGGCCGCCCTTGAAGCCCATGTCGTCGCTGCCCCAGAGCGCCTTGACGCGGCTGAATTGCAGCACCCGCTTGACCTCGGCCTGGTGGAATTCCAGGATCTTGTCGGCGATGGCCTGGACCAGTTTGCGGTCTTCATACAGGGCGATGCACAGCGTCTCGTAGCCGGGCAGCCAACTGAGGTATTCGCAAAAATGTCCGGTGTGGCTGATGATGCACATGTCTTCGGGCAGGTTCTTTTCCCACCATTCCAGCTCGGCGGTGGCGGCGGGGGCGTTGGCGTCCGGCCAGGGGTACTTCTCGAACTGCTCCCAGTTGGTGACCGGGCCGGTGTGCTCGTCCATGTAATCGCGCTGCCCGCTTTTCCGCTCGGGCGCGCTGAGCGGCAGATGGTGCAGCGGCCAATCCAGCCCGCCCAGGCTGGCGGAGACGTAATCGAACCCCAGGAACCGCTGGAACTCGAGGTAGTGTTTGCACCGGAAATCGGGATCGTTGGGGTTGAGCCCATTGTCGATGCCGAACCGCTGGCTGATCGCGTCGTGAATCTCCACGTCATGGAAAAGCTCCATGTGGTGGACCCGCTTGGGCGTGCCTTTGCGGCAGATGTTGTCGATCAAGCCCTGCCAATCGGGTTTCTGCGGACGCTCGAGACCTTTGTACTGTTTCATGGCATCTCCTGGGTTCATGATCGTAGCACGGGCGTCTCGCCCGTGAGTCCCATGGGCATCTTGCCCATGTTCCGTTGTTTCTTCTGTTCCTTCTAAGGCAAAACAAGGATAACCGCAACAGCGAAGACATGGGCAAGATGCCCATGCTACATTCGGACACGGGCAAGATGCCCGTGATACTCATGGGCAAGATGCCCATGCTACATTTCGTACTTCAATTCGGGCCGGCCGACGCGGTGGCGGATGTCGGTTTGAATCTCGATCATTTGGGTCCGCACGAGGTTGACGAAATCCTGCGGGTCGTGCTTGCGGGCCTCGTCTCGCGGAATCGCCGGGCCGTATTGCACCACGATGCTGCCGGGGGACGGCAACTTTTGCGTTCGCGGCCAGCACTCGTACGCCCCGTCGATGACCACGGGCACGGTCCACTGTGCGGCCCGCTGGGCGAGCATGGCCACGCCCGGCAGCAGCGGCCCGATGTGCCCGTCGAGCGTCCGCGTGCCTTCGGCGAACAGCAGCACCCCGCCGCCGCCCTTGATCCGCCGCATGGCCTCCTTCAAGGCGCCCACGTCGGCGGTGCCACGCTTGACCGGGAAGGCGTTCACGCTCGTGATAAGCCGCCGGAAGGCCGCCTGCTTGAACAGCGTGTCGCGGGCCATGTAGCTCAGCGGCCTTTGCAGGCCGAAACCCACCAGCATCGGATCCAGGAAACTCTGATGGTTGGAAATGTACACCACGCCGCCAGTGGCCGGTTCGTAGTGCCGGTTGAAGACGCGAATCTTCCAGACCCCCGGCATGAACACTCGGCAGCCCATTCGCATGACGCGGTAAAAAAGCGTCGGGCGGGTCACGCCGGGCGCCATTCGCCACTTGGGCAGATCCGGGTTGGCGTAACTGGCAATCTTCATCGTCACGAAGTTTACACGCCGCCCCGATGAAAGAAAAGGTGGTAACGCATACGCCAAACAGCAAGCTCATGTCGGGATCAAGCTTGCTGTTTGGCGCGCACGTTAACTAAGAGCCCTGTAATTGCTTCGCGGAATAGTCACTCGCTGGCAGAGTTATTCTGTATAGAAATAATTCATCAGCGCCACGGTCACCTCGGCGCCCAGCAGGAGCACGATGAGGATTTCGACGATGAACTCGCGGTAAAAATGGCTGTAGTCGCTGAGCCGCTGGTTGGCGACTTCGCAGAGGTCCTCGTAGACCTCGATCTGCCCGTCCAGGGTTTCGAGGCGGTCCTCGATATCCAACGAATCGCGGAGTTTGGCGGCGAGTTTGCGGGCGGCGTCGGTCATGGGGCCTGTGGGCACCAGGAGCGGCCACTCGATCCGGGCGCACGTCATTCGCCGCGTGAGCGTGTCGGTAGTCAGGGCCTTCAAGCCGCCGGATCGGGCCAGGTCGGCGCGATGGGCCAGCGGGATATGGTCCACGGCCACCGGCCAGTCTTTGGCGACTTGGGCCTCGAGCTTTCGCAACAGGCCGTCGTGGAATTGCACGTCGGCCAGCGCGACTTGGAGGTCCTGGGCCACGTTTTCCGGTGCGCAGATTACCGCTCGCCCGGGGGAATACAGAATCCAACCGCCCTCCACGCTTTGTCGCAAGACGGTGTTGGACGAAGCGCCGGCCTGCATCCAGGCTTCGGCCTGTTTGGCGCCGGCGGCCTGGTTGGCGGGGTTGAGCGTCAGAAGGAGAAAGCCCTCCGCGGGCTGTGACGCGGACGTCCCGTCCGCGTGTGGCGAGGCCATCTTGGCCTCGCGTGTCGCAGGCATCTTGCCTGCGTCTTGCAGTTGCAGTTGCAGTTGCTGTTGCTGTTGCTGTTTTCCCACAGAAGAAGAAGAAACAACCTGAAACAACGAAGACGCGGGCGGGACGCCCACGCCACACGCGGGCAAGATGTCCGCGGCACACGCGCCCGTACGGGCTGCGACACGCGTGGCGGGCCAAACATCGATATCGCGGTCTTCGCCGTAGACGAATTTCCCGTCGGCTTGCAGTTGCAGGTCCAGCGTGCAGGTTGTCCGCTGGTCCACATTGGGCAGGTGTACGGTCAGGTCTCCCCGCTGCAAATCCCCCGCGGCCATGTCGCGAGCGACCTGGCCTTTGTCGAACACCTCGCCCGAAGGCGACACCAGCCGCCAGTTCAGCGAGAACGCGGACTTGTGGAACACGTCGTTATGCAGCGAGAATTTCCGCGTGACGGCCTGCCCGGCATAGCCGTGATGTGACGTGTCGGGCATGAGGAACATCTGGAGCCTCCAGTCGCGGATGGTAGTTGCGACGGTGCCGTAGTAGCTCACCGTGAACACGCCCAGGTCGCGGTGGCCGTCCAGGAATTGCTTCCACAACCACGCGACCGGGCCGCTGCAACCGTCGATGGCGGGCGAAATCACGTCATCCTCGCCCGCGAACTGCGTGAACCCCGGCGGCTGCTGGCGGCCGACCTTCCAGAGGCACTCGCTGTCCCAAAGCACCTCGCGCCCGCGCTTGAAGGCCCAGCCCTGGTTGGGACTGACCATGACATCCTCGCCCTCTTTGAAGTCCTTGTCCAGCGGGCGCCAGAACGCGTAATCGGGCATGTAGGTGTCGAGGTGCTCCTTGCGGGGCTGCGGGTACATGTAGTGCGTGGAGAAGACATCGTGCATGCCCTGGAGGTCTCCGTCGCCGTTGAAGAACGTCCAGCGAGTGGGGTCCTGCGCTTTGAGCGTGTCGGAAAGTTTCTTGAATCGCTTGGCGCCCAGCATCGGGTCGCCGCCGCCGTAGCCCAAGAAGCCCAGCCACTCGTTGGACAGGTCCCAGGCGATGATCGACGGGTGGTTCTGCTTGCGCTTCGCGCCGGCCAGGATGTTCTTGGCCGCCGTCTCCCAGAACACGTCGCGCTCCACGTTGTGCTTGCTGGAAGTGTTGGTGATGTCCGACAACTGTTCGGAACTCAGGTAGCCGAACTCGTCGTAGTAATCGGCATTGCCGTGGGTCCCCCGGGCCAGCAGCGCGTCTCCGATGTAGGTGTGCGGCGCCCCGCAGGTGAACCCTTGCACCTTGATCGCGATCCCGTTGAGCATGACGTTGGGCCCGTCAATCCACGTCTCGCGGAAACCGAACCGCTCGTACTCGCGGTCGATCACCTTTCCGTCGGCGTCGCGGGTCTCGACGGCCAGCACGTACAGATAGGGGTCTTTGGGACTCCAGAGGTGCGCGTCGGTCCAGGGCGTTTCAAAGGTAAGGTCCCGCGATTTGCCCGGGTCCAGCGTCACTTCCTTCTGCCCCAGGTCCAGCCGCGTTTCCTTGGCGTCCAGGACCAGCGCCTTGACCGTGAATTTGCCCGGCTGGTCCTGGTGGCTGGTGACGGTGGTGCGCACGCGGATGGACTTGTTGCGGAAGGAGGCCGAAACGAGCGTCTCCTCCGCGGCCACGCGGGGCGAGGACTCCAACGTCACCTCGCCCAGCGAGAAACCGCCCAGGGCGGGGGCATCCAGATAAAGCCCGCTGGCCGTGGGCGACTTGGGATTCACGTACACCGGGTCCATGATCGACAGGATGTCGCGCAGGACCACGACCAGTTCGTTCTTGCCCGGTTTGGCCGCCGGAGTAATGTCGGCAACCAGGGGCGTGCCGGCCCCGCGAACGTTGCCCAGGTTTTTGCCGTTAACGTAGAGCGTGCCTTCGCAGCACAGACTGGCCAGCACGATGCGGTAGGTGCGCGAGGACGCGTCGGCGGGCAGATCGAACGTGCGGCCCAGGTACATGCCGTGCGGGCGAGGGTCGATATTTTCAACCGAGCATTGATACTCCTGGAACGGAACGCCGCGATTGACGTACTTCAAGTCCGCCGGCGGGGGCATGGCGGGCGTCAGGCTGGTGGTGAACGCGCTTTGCCACGGCCCGCCCAGCGAGGTCACTTCCCGCAGGCCCGGCACCGGTTTGAAGAACGCCAGCCGCTGGCCGTCCCAGTAATTCATCGCGTCGGCCCAGGGGATTTGCTGCCGCAGGCCGGGGAAAAACGCGATCTCGTCCCCACGGGGCCAACCCAGCGTCTTCTGGAAATCGGGCGGATTGACCGCGTGGATCGTGGCCTTGATGGAATAGCTCGTGTCGTCGGGCGTGATCTCGAACGCGACTCGCCGAGTGATCCGCTCGTGCGGCTGGAGCGTGATGCGCCCGGAATCCTGGCCGAGCGTCTGGAGGAAAAATCCCTTGACCAGGCAGCGGTAGTCCACGGTCAGCGGCACGGGCAGCGGGTTGGCCAGCAGGCAGATCGCGACCCCGCGCCCCTTGTCGTCGCGGCCCAGGTCGCCCGGGCCGTCGGTGTACTGCGTCCGGTCGCCCTGGTTAAGGCGCTCCATGTTCTTGCCGACGAAAAACGTCTCCGCCGTCAGCCTCAGCACGTTGTAGTTGGCCCAGAACCCCTCGCAATTCAGCGGATACCGGCCCGCGCCGATGCGCGGTTGGGTGGCGTGCAGGAACAGTCGAAGAACCTTCGCCGCGCAGTTCGGATTGGGCGCTACGGCGATCTCGTCGCCGGGCTTGACCGTCTCGGCCGCCAGAGACTGAATCTGGGCGAACCACACGCCCTTGGACACCTGCACCGGGTCGGATATCGTCGCGTTCTGCGCGACGCGCCCGTTGACGTACACGGTCAGCGGCCCGCCCCACACGGAGGCCTCGCGCTTATTGTTGGGATCGAGATTGGACCGATACCACAGCCCCAGCCAGTACTTGCCCGGCTTGATGTCGCCCAGTTTCCAGTACGCCCCGCCGGTGTTGATCCAGCCGCGGTAATCCTGCTGCCCGATCAGGGCGGTGGTCAAACCCGGGGCGGCTTTGTCCTTGTCCAGTTTGAGCAATCCGTCCGTCACCAGGGGCTTGAGCGACGCGGCCTCGTACACATAATCGCCGGCGGCGGTGGGCTTGTCCTCGGCGGCGCCGGGCTCGCTGGCGGGAAGCGGATCGATGAGCTTTGCCCGCTCGGCGGCGACGTCCACCTTGGGCTTGGCGGCTTCTTCCTTGGCCGGCGCGGGCGCCGCAGGCGGCGTGGCCAGACCCTTGGGCAGAGCGGCGACCTTCGCGCCCTTGGGCACGATAGGCCCGTATCGCTTGACATCCGAAACGCGGATCCCGGCGATGGCGCCCTTCCACATTCCGCCGGACCAGTCGGTGGAAATGGCGATGCTCACCGGCGCGGCGAACCACTTCAGGTCGCCCTCGGTCTGCACGTCGGACAGCACGCCGTCCACGTACATCCGCCAGGCCTCTTTGTCCCAACTGACGGCGACGTGGGTCCACTGACCTTTCCGCATGGAGCCCAGGCAGCCGGCGGCCACGCTGTTGTGCTTGCCGTACGGCGCGTCGTCGTTCCGCCACGAGCACCGAAGGCAGCAACTGGTGTCCGAATTCACCGAGGCCAGGTCCGTCGCCGCCGAACGGACCGTCAGGTAGGACCGGATCCCTTTCCCCTGGAGGCAGGGGATTTCATCCGGCGACAGCCAGAACTCCAGCGTGCCCTCCTCGGGCATTTTGGCGACCTTGAGCGGAATGGACGCGCTGTCGGGCGGATCGATGCGCAGCGCCCTGCCGAACTTGCCTTCCTTGATGACGTGCGCCTTGGTCTCCAGGATGATGCCCGGATCGTCCTTCTCGAAATCGGCCAGCATGACCGTGTGGCCGTCGCGCCCGTATTTTTTGGCCAGCACGGCGTCGGCGTCGTAAGGCGAGTCGAGTTGGGCCGAAATGTGCGCGTCGTCCAGCAGGACCTCGCTCTTGGCCGAAACGCCCAGGGAAAGCGTCACGAACCGGATGTGGCGCGGAATCGTGACCTTGCCCTCCAGGAGCGTGTACTCGTCGGAGGCCTGCGCCTTGACGGAAGCGAGATCCTGGTCGCCCTCGACGGCCTGACCGGACAGCGTCGCGTTCACTTCGCCGCCGCCCTTGATCCAGACGCCGAAGGAATATTCCGCGCCGGGAATCACTTCCAGCCGCCCGAGGCTCAGCCGCCCCGAACCGCCCTTGCCCTGGCCGATGGAAAGGGCATACTTGCCGCCGTGGGCGTTCGGGGAACGCTTCAGCGAAGTGCCCGAGGACATCTCATGTTGCCATCGCGTGGGGACCAGCGGATCTTGGGAATCGTACACCGTGCCGGACTTCAGTTCCCTCGGAAGCACCTCGGGCGCCATCCGCGACCAGAACTCGAACGATCCGTTGGGCAGCAGATTCACCGCGCCGGACTCCTGGGCGTGCAGACCGCCCAGTGAAACCAAGATCGCCAAACCCATGAAATAATGCCGGAATGCCATCGTTTCCTTCTCCAAAAAAGCAGGGATATTCCTACGGCACAACTGTAACACAAGTGAGGCCCGGCTGGCACGGGGAAAACCGTGGGCCGTGGGCCGTGGACCGTAGGCGGTAACGGCGAAGAAAAAGCGAACCGCAGAATATCGAACAATCGAACCGCGGAATGACGAAGTACAGAGTCG
>CAZYDC010000027.1:0-18113 GCA_964646065.1 uncultured Planctomycetaceae bacterium
ACCGACATCTACACTCTTTCCCTACACGACGCTCTTCCGATCTGGGCCTGCACGTCCGCGAGCACCGGATCGTTGGCCACCTGCGCCAGCCAGTCGGCTTCCAGCAGGGCTGCGCCTTGCTCAGCGGTAAGCGGGCGATTGGCCGGCGCGACCGGCCAGGCGACCGGTTGCTGTGAGGGCTCAAGGCTTAGATTGCCCCAGGGCCCGATCCCCACCGGCCCCAACTCCTTCGGCGCGCCCCATGAGCTGTCGTCGAAGTCAAAAGAGGTCCAGTCGGCCGCGGGCGAGGTGGAGACCTTCCATTGCCGGTCCGTCACGATTTCCAGCGGCGTGCCCGATTCAAAACTGACCTTCAGACGCGCGATCAGTCCGGCATCGTTGTTGGCTTTGCCCGAAACGACGGCCAGCACATTCTTGCCCGGTTTGAACCGCTTGGCCAGCTTGACTCCCCAGACGCTTCGGCAGTCCGAGCGTTTCTCGTCAACGAACGCGCCGTTGACGTAGAGGCGGCAACTGCCGTCAGCCGTAATCGCCAGCAGGGCCGCCGTCACCTTGGCCCCAGCGGGAATTGTTACGGTTCTGCGGAAGCATGCCTCGATGGGCTTGGCGCCGCCGGCAGTCGCGGCCGGCACGCCGGCGTTGTGCCAGATCCATTCAGGTTGCGGGCTCTGGGCGCCGAAGGCTCCCGCGCAGGCGCAGAGAATACCGGCGCATAACCAACTCCAGGGTTTAACTCTTGTCATACGACATTCCCACATAACATCTTGTTGCTTAGGGCTATGGCCAGTAGTTTCAGTCATTATTACTTCCCTTCGGAGTTTTGTCCAGACAATTCCAAACGGCTTCAAAACGGGTTTCCGCGCGTACTTCGGAACCTATTGGAACCTGTCGGGAAGCCACCGGAACGGGCAGGCGGCTCCTTAGAACGCGTAGGCGGCTCACCAGAACCAGCCGGGAAGCCATTGGAACCTGTTTTTCGGGCTTCGCAAAACCGTAAGTGATGTATTTGCCGAACGTTGCAATTTGCGAACCCACGTTTTCGCGCGTTTGCGAAATTTCTCTTGTGGTTGCCCGAGGCCGCCACCACAACCTGTAGTTATTCGGCAAGCCAAGGTCTTGGAGCGGGATTACATGGATTAACCGATTCAGGGGATTAAGAATCGGAAGGAGAGGCTTCAGGAGCGACCGTATCCTCGGAATCCAGTCATAGTGGTACCACATGCGCCACAAAGCACGGCTTAGCACACCGCCCCAGAAGTTGGGGGGTCCAAGAGACGGTCCTTCGGGTCGTACCGGTTTCTTTGTTGTGTTCTTGTTGTTTCTTCGCCCCGTATGGGGCGGTAGATTTGTAGCCCACCGCGCCCACCGCGTAAGCGGTGGGAACTGCGGCGAGCGAACGATCGAGCCCCGCAGGGGCGACAGAAGGCCGTCGCGCGCAGTGTCGCCCCATACGGGGCTCTTCGACCTGTGCGGCAGGAACCCACCGCTGACGCGGTGGGCTACAAATCTACCGCCCCTGCGGGGCGAGGAAACAACAACGACCAGGAAGAACATCTTTACCGTACTCGACTCCCGGAATACCTTGATTACCGGGTGGTCATTGCCTGCCTCTCGTTGTCGCTCAATTGTCATTCCTAAACCGCTAATCGCGAATTCTCCTTCAGGTCCAAACCATCTCGGACGCTCATGAAATCCAAGTCCAAGCATCATCAAAAACACGCCGGTATTATACCACTTATTTATATGTTTGCAAGAAAATCATACATAGGAGACACGCTGGTGTATATAACAACATGGCTGGCCGTGCTTAGCCGTCGAAAAAAATATTTAGATTTCTCGGCCGAACCGGATGCTGGACCGCCCGGCCCGTCGGCAGCGCCCGCCTAACAGTCATCGCAACAAGGTCATTCCGTCGTAGCATGGGCGTCCCGCCCATGAGTCTCACGGGCATCTTGCCCGTGTCTTCTCCTTTTTCTTCTTGGGTCGAGCAACAACGGCAACAACAACAGCAAAGACACGGGCGGGACGCCCGTGATACTCATGGGCAAGATGCCCATGCTACGAAGTTGCGCTGCACTGCTAAGGCGTCTTCTGAAGGGCCTTTTCCAACCGCGTCTTGGCCTCCAGGGTAGGCGGCTGGTTCCACTCGATCTGTAGCGAAACGGTGTACTGCTCCAGCGCCTCGCGGAGCTTGCCTTGCTTTTCCAGCAGGGCCCCAAGCGCGTTGCGGGCCTGGTAGGATTTGGGCATCGCGGCGACCCACTTGCGGGCCAGCGCCACGGCTTCGTCGGGTTTGGTCTTGGCCGTCAGCGCGGTCCACTCCTTCCAGGCGGCGACGTTCTGGTCGTCGGCCGCCGCGGCCGCGGCGAGCTTGGCGGCGGCTTGGCCGGGCTTGTCGCCCAGCAGGGCGATGGCCTCCTGCAACAGCGCCTGCGACTTCTTCGCGTCGCGCTGCACTGCCGGCGGCTGGGCATTGGCGGGCAGGATCGCCGCCGTGAGGGCAAGATGCGCGACGAAGCGGCACTGGTCGTCGGCGAGGTCGCGCTCGGTCAGGACGACCTCCTTGATCTCCTTTTCCGGATGCGGGTTGACCCACAGGGTCTTGTACACACGCGTCATCGGGACGGACTTGCAGGCGCCTTTCCAGGCGACCGTGGTGGTGGTGACATCCTCCTTGGGGAAGTCATCCCGCCCGAAATTCCAGTCGGCCAGGTTGGTGTCGTTGATCGCGATCACGTCCTTCGATCCGTCGGCGTAGACGATCTCCCGCCAGGCGAAGGGCGCGCCGCCCATGGTCCATCCGCCGGTGTGCAGGAACCAGAGTCCCGCGACGTTCTTCTTGCCCACGGGCACCGTGACGCTCTTGGGGTAGTCGCCCAGCGAGCGAACCCACCCGGGACTCGTTCGCAGCACGATGCAGTTCTTGTCGCCCGGCGTGACGTGGAAGGGCACGCCCAGGTTGACGTCGCCGGTCTTGAAGTCGCGCAGGTCCTGGTCCGGCCCCCAGTCCGCCCAGCCGATGCCGTCGCCGGCCTTGTCGTCGGCCAGGCCGCGGTTGACCAGCTTGGCCAAATCGATCGTCTCGTACGTCACGCCGGGCGGCAGCGCCGGGCGCGAGGCCGGCAGCTTCTGAAGCACGCCCAGGTTGGTCAGCAGCGTCGAGAGCACCCGCGTGGGGCTGCCGCAGAGCATGTCTGTCTCGGGCAGTTCCCACTTGAGCTGATCGACGATGACCCGGCCCTTGCCGATTTTGATTTCCGAAAGCCCGCCGGGGAAGAGGCACTCGTGGGCGTCCTCGACCTTCGCCAGGTAGTTCACTCCGCCGCGCTGGGTGCCCGAGACCACGCCGGAGGAAACCTGGAGCATTCCTTCGGGGCCCTCGCCGCCGATGAGCGTTCGCCAGTAGAGGTCGAGGTTGCTCACGCCCTCCAGCAGATCCCCTGGCCCAGCGAGCGCCTGCCGGTCGTCCCACGACTGGTAGGGCTGGACCTGAACCTGCACCTTCTTTCCGGTCAGCAATTCCAGCATGGCCGCATGTTCCGGCCGCAGACGATGGAGGATCAGCGTCCCGCCGTTTTCGAGGTAAGCCTGCATCGCGGCGGCGTCGGGCGCACTCTTGGATGCCGACAGGTCCACCAGCGTCACGGGCAGGGATGGATCGACCTTCGCGGTGAATTCCACGTCGGCCCGCACTTCCTTGAGGCGCGTGAGCACCGCCTCCGACACGGGCCCGGCCACCGCCAGCCGCCGGTCGATCGTGCGATACACCGGCTGGCCGAGGTATGTCAGCAGCCGCTTGAGCATCTCCGCCGCCATCGGTTCGCCCGTTCGCGCCTTCTCCAAAGCGGTTGCCGCAATGGAAAAGGTACCCGACCCCTTTTCCCCCAGCGGCAACTGCACGGCCATGATCGAGCCCTTGCCCAGGTACACCTCCAGCACTTCGGACCACGCGACATTGTGCCCGCCGCGATAGTTGTGGACACTGTCCACCAGCGTCAGCACGTTGCCCGCGGCCGGCTTGGTAAACGCGCCGTGGCAGATCACGTGGTCCGCCTGCCACATCTGGAAATCCAGGTCGGTCAGGCCCTTTATGACCGGGTGCCCCGAGGCGCGGACGTAGCCCTGGCTGAACCAAGCTCGCGGCTGGATGTTGATGTCGCCCGGCAAAAGCGCGGCGCTTTCCTGGTGCAGCACGAGCACGCGCCCGCCCGCGCGGACGAAGTCGGCGACGGCGTCACGCTGGGCCGTCATGCCGGCAGTGACGCAATTTTCACCCACGACCAGGCACTTCGCCCCGGCCAGCGAGGCGGTGTCGATGGATTCGATCTTCTTCGCATTCCGGCCGAGTTTCTCCAGAATCGGCCCGACCGTGTCGCTGGGGTCGAACAGAACCAGGCTCGCAGTGACGCCGCCAGTGGCTTCCGCAGACGCCTTCACGGGCGCACGAATAACAGGCCAGACTTCCACCCGCCGCTGCTCGTGCGACCAGAGCTTGCCGTCCTTGCGGAGCTGCATGTCCAGCGTGTAGACCGTTCGCTCGGTCACGTTGGGCAGGTCGAAGTCGATGCTGTATCTGCCGAGGAAGGCAGAGGTGGAATCCTCGGCGAACTGGTGTTCCGTGACGGTCTTGCAGGCGGAGTCCAGCAGCTTCCACCGGATATCGAGCTTTCCGGGTGCGTACTGGTCGTCATGCACGTTGATTCGCCGGCCAAAGTGTGCGCCGGAATAGAAGCGGAAGGCCTGCCCGGGCATGACCAGGTCCACGTCCTGCGCCACAAGCCCGAGCATGGGCTGCCAGTACGTTCCGCCGGTGAAGCCTTCCATATCGCGATATCCCTGCATGGCAAGCCGCAGCCAGGCCAGCCCCCGCGCGTCGCAGTTCTGGTAGGCGCTGGAAAGGATGCCGCGGTCGCCCACGTCCTTGACCGTGCCGACCGGATCGCCGGAAATGTCGAAGCTCTCGGTGTCTCCGCAGGCGGTGGATCCGAATACCCAATCGGGGTTCTGGTGCAGGATGGTTCCCGCTTTCGGAACCTCCCGGGTGCCGTTGAGGAAGAATCCGTCGGGCGGATAGAACGCCACGCCGCTGCCGTGGTCGAGGTCCATGGCGCCCGGCGCCTTGGCGAAGTCATACGTTCGATAGGCGTGATTCATGTAGTGGAACGAGCAGAAGTCCAGCCGGTTGCCGCAATTCTCGTCCCCGTCGGCGATGCACCACCAGCCCGGCCAGGTCGCGGCCCGCAGACCCTTGACCACCTCTTCGATCCGCTGCCCGAGCTTGTCCTGCGCCTCCTTGCCCGTCATGTACGGGGCGTAGTGGTAGCTCTCGTTGGACAGGTCGTAGCCGATCACGCTCGGGTGGCTGCCCGTCTCCCAGATCTTGTCGATCACGCTTTGCTTGGCGTCGTCCCAGTACTTCTGGTTGTTGAGTTTTTTCCAGGGGGCCTCGTTCCAGATCACATCCATGCCCGGATAGAGGAACTGGCCGATCTCATCGTAATAGTCGCGTTCCTCGCAGCGGGTGGCCCGGTCGTAGGCCGCCCGTCCCACCGTCACGCCGTCCATGCCCTCGAAAACCGCGTCGCCGTGGTGGAAGCTGGCGCCCAATGGTTTCCACGGGCGGCCGTTGAGGAGAATGCCCGTCCCCCGCACGCGAACCGAGCGATAGCCGAATCGCTGATCGAAGCGGTCGATGGTCTTTCCGTCCTCCGTCACGATCGTCGTGAGCTTGGCCAGCACCGGTTGGGCGCTTGTGTATTCCGCCAGTTCGCCCGCCTCGCCGTCCAGGGGCACATCCTTCACGCTCCCGGCCTCGAGCATCACAGTCCGCTCCGGAATCGGCGCTTTGACCGCCTGGCCAAGCTGCTGGGCCTCGAACTTCAGGGTCACGTTGTGCGGTTGCGAGTCCTCGTTGCGCAGGCGGGTGAAAACGTGGAGCTGCTTCTTTTCCACGTCCGCGATGACCAGGCTCTCCTTCACGCGCACCGCCGGCGCGGTCCGCAGCGCGACCTGATCCAGCCACACCAGGTTGTAGTACAGCGTGTGACGGTCCAGGTTCTCCGCGATCGCGCCTTCGTCGGCGCCGTCGTACTGGTCCACGAACGGCTCATTCACCGCCGCGATCGCGCCGCGGACGCAGATCGCCAATTCGTTGTCGCCCTCGGCCTTGAGGGCCTTGGCCAATTCCGCCTGCGAGACCTCGACCGGTCCGGCATCGCAGCCGCCGGTCATTCGGCCGAAGTAGGCGCCGACGCGCTGGCCGTTGACGAAAACGGTTGCCTCGGTTCCCGCGCGAAGCGTCAGGTACGCCCCCTTCGCGGGCAGCCACTGGGGCAGGCGGAACTTCGTGCGAAACCACATGCCGAACTGTCCCTTGGCCAGGTGCGCGACCTCGCCGGGCACGGCATGGGGCGTATAGGCCAGATTCGCGGGCACCGTCGCCGGCACGCGGCGCGAAGCCAGCGGCGCGATCTGCCAACCCTCGCCGTCCAGCAGCAGCGCCTTTCGGTCGGAGCTCTTGTCGCCGACGAGGTCCTTGCGGACGTGGTTCCAGACCGTCAGCGGGTCGGGCATGTTGGGCAGAAATTCCACGCGCGTGTAGTCGTTGAACTCCAGCCATTCCAGCGGCCGGGCGATGGGAAGTTTGAAATCCTTCGCGGCCCTGGTGCGAACGTCCAGTTGGTACGCCCGCTGCGAGCCCTTGGCCGTGAACTTGATCGCCTGGCTCCAGACCTTGTGCGGATCGATATGGACGGTCTGGGTCTTCTGCTCCAGCGGCGCGCCGAAGTAATCGGCCAGCACGCAGGTCACGTCCGCATCGACCGCGTAGGGCAGCGGGTTGGCCACGCGAACCGAAGCGGTGTGTTCGTCACCGTCCATGCCGGTTCCCTGGAGTTCGGGCTCAATCACCAGACGCAGGCGCTGCGGGCGGTTGCCCTCCAGGCCGAACGTGCGCCCCGTGACGCCGTGCCCGCGCACGAAACGGGATTCGGGTTGCGGGATTCGGGATTCGGGATGCGGGGTCCGGGATTCGGGTTCCGATGCCGAGATCGCCGGTTGGCCTTCGCCCGTTTGTTCCGAGTTTCCCTCCTTGCCGTTTCTTCCCGAAACCCGATTCCCGGAACCCGATTCCCGGTCTTTTCGATAGAGCGCCAGGCGCACGACCTTCTGCGGTTCCTGGCCCCAAGGCGGGCAAATGGCAATCTCGTCTCCGCTCTTAAGCGCGACAGGCCCGGCGGCCTGGATCTCCGCCAGCCAAAGCCCCGGGCGGATCTGCACCGGTTCGCTGCTGGTGGAGAACCGCACCGGCCAACCGTTCACCCATGCGGCGACCAGCAGCCTGGAGAGCGAGTATTCCGTGCGGAAGTATGGTTCGCCGGACTCGACTAAGGCGCCCAGGTAGTAATCGCCCGGTTCGATCTTGTCCAGCTTGCAGACGGCGGCCCGGCCGATCTGGGTTCCGGTGTCCATCAGCAGCGCATCGACGCCGGGGATGATTCCATCCTTGGCCACCTTCATGCCGGCCATGCCTTCCCAGGCGGGGGCGAACTTGTCGGGCCCCAGCACGGCCGCCGCCGCGTCGGTTGCGGGCAGCGGAGAGATCAGCTTTGCCCGCTGGGCGGCGATGTCGGCCGGAGTGGGTTCCTTCACTGCCTCCGCCGCGGGCGGCGGGGCGGCACTGGAAATGGGGGGCGGCGCGGCAAAGACGATCGGCGAGGCGCCCAGGGGCATTACGGGGGCGTACCTCAGCCCGCGTGAAATCCGAATCTCGTCGATCACCCCCCCGTAGGGCAGCACCAGGTCGACCGTCTGGCCTTGCGGCATTTCCATGCCCTGGGCGTAGGTGATGCCTTCCAGCACGCCGTCCACGTAGAACCGCAGCGCCTGGCCGTCCCACGTGCCGGCCAGGTGATGCCATGTGTTGGTCTGCCACCAGCCCCACGCGCTGCCGCGATCCGTGTACGCCTGTTCCGATCCGCCGCGGTGCGCGGCGTGATAAAACGCCAGCATCAGGCAGCCGCCGCTGTTGTCCATGAACCGCAGCCTTCCGTTGCCCAGCTTGGCCGACTGCGTGGTGATCTGAAAGATCGAGCGATAGGTCTCCCACCGTTTGGCCGGCAGGGCGGCGGGCTTGAACCAGAACTCCACGGTGCCCTTGGGGGGCAGGGGCCCGATGTCCAGCGGGACCGTCAATCCGCCATGGTCGAAAGACGTCGTCAATCCGCGCCCAAACCGCCCGCCATTCTTGTCGGTGATCTTTGCCTGGCCGGGGAGTTTGATGGAGCACGTCGGCGAGTCGAAGTCCTCATAGAAGATCGTCTGGTCATCCTTGACGTACTTTTTATCCAGCGCGTCGGCGGCGTTTGGCTGTTCGCTCGGGGCGGTGATGCTCGCCTCGCGAACCAGTACGTCGGCCTTGTTCTCCACGACGATGGTGTACTGCCCCAGGTGGCGATGCCATCCAACCGAGGCGGGGGCGGTGTTGGACTTCCATTCGCCCGTTGCCTGCATGGCCAAATCGCAAAGCGGCTGCCACGGGCCGGGGTCCTCGACGCCGGCCACCATTCGCACGCGTCCGCTGCCTTTGACCGACAGGCCCAGCGTGTAGTTCGCGCCCGGCACAAACTCCACCATCCGCTGAAACACCGAGATGCTCTGGCCGTCCGTCGTGCGAATGCGAAGGGCGGGCTTGCCCTCGTCCCGCACGCGCTGGACCACGCCCTGGCCGTCCTTGCCCGGGACGATCGACCAGCCGCTGGGCATGAACGGGGCGCCTTGGTAGCTGGGCAATTCGCGGAACGCCTGAGGCACGGGCACGTCCGCTTCGCTCACCCGGCGAGCGGCATAGAAACTCTCGAAGGAAGGGTTCACCAGCAGGTTGACGCGAGCGGTCTCCGCCGTTTGTATTGCGCCCGCAAGGGCGTTCCCGGAAACGCCTAACGGCGTCACTACAAACGGCAGCGTCAGCAGGAAGGCGGCAAAGCATAACAACCTGAAGGAAGGCAAACGCGGCCAGGCGCGGTCAGCAGTCATAGTGGAACCTTTCTGTAGGGACTCCATGCTACTTCAACCCGCGGCCGCCGCCAAAGTGTTCTTGACGAATGGGTGCATTTCGGTTTCCGGGTGTGCAGTTTGACCTCAAAGGGCCATAGGGTGCCCCACTGCGCCGACCAGCAAGCTGGATCTTACGTCGGCTTGCCGGTCGGCGACACGCGACCTTGCAAAAAGAAAGAACCCGGGTATTTGGATATCCGTCATGAATAACCGCCCCAATAGATACGCCGACGCGTTAATTTCCGAAAACCAAAAGGCACCCTTGACGAATTCGCCCGGCTACAGCCCCTGGCAAAAGCGAATCGCCGCCCGGAAGACGGAGATCGCAAAGATAGGCGAGTGAAATGCTTGGGATGCGGCGGATTTGCTTGGTGAAACGCTCAAGGTGCGGTAGAATCGTACGCGTGTTCGGCGGTGATTGTCAGCGAACAATCAGCCATTTCAGAAATGCAGGATAATTCAAAGACTCATTCTCGGTAACGTCGCGTTCAAGGCAGCGTGGCTTGCCAACGCCAAGCAGAGGTTGCGGCACAAAGGAATCATTCAGCCCATCGGGCGGTTTTCGTCCGGGCAAACGGAAGCAGCGAACCATGAAAACGCCTGGTAATCCTTCCGGCAGGAAAAAGAGGACCAAGCCGTCGCACATTCAAGCTTCCCGAGCCCCAGCGGCCGGCGGCCTGCAAAGCGACGGCGCCCCTGGATCCGCGACGCTTCCCGCCGCACAGGATCAGCCCGACGCCGACGGCACCGTTTCAAAGCAATCCACGATCGAAAACATCACCGACCGCAAGCGGGCCGAGGAGACCTTGCGGTTTAACGAGAGCCGCCTGGAGGCGTTGCTCAGACTCGACGAGATGGGCGAGGCGCCTCTTGCGGGCATCACCCGCTTCGCCATGGAGGAAGGGGTGCGCCTCACCCAAAGCCGCATGGGCTACCTCGCCTTCATGAACGAGGACGAAACGGTCCTTACGATGCATTCCTGGTCCAGAACCGCCATGGCCCAGTGCCGAATCACGGAGAAGCCCATCGCCTATCCCATGGAGACGGTAGGTCTCTGGGGCGAGGCGGTCCGTCAGCGAAAGCCGATCGTCACCAACGACTACCCGGCGCCAAGCCCATTGAAGAAAGGCTACCCAGCGGGGCACGTGCCCGTCACGCGCCACATGAATGTCCCGATCTTCGAGGGCGGCAGGATCGTGGCGGTGGCGGGGGTCGGCAACAAGCGGGAGCCCTATGACGATTCCGATGTCCGGCAGTTGCAGTTGCTGATGGACGGAATGTGGCGCCTGATCCACCGCAAGCGAACGGCGGAGGCGTTGCGGCGGAACGAGGAAAAATTCAAGCGGCTTATCGAGACGAACGGCACGGGGTACGTGATCCTTGACGATCAGGGCCGGGTGGCCGACGCCAACCTGGAATACGTGCGAATGACCGGCCGCCAACGACTGGAAGAAATCCTGGGCCGCAACGTGTTGGAATGGACTGCCCCGCACGACCACGATCGCAACGGCAAGGCTGTGAAGGAATGCCTTGCGCGGGGTCTCATCCGCAACCTGGAAATCGACTACGTTGCGCCCGACGGGCGAGCCACTCCCATCGAGGTCAACGCCACCGTGCTCCGATCCGCCGGAACGGTCCAGATTCTGACGCTTTGCCGGGACATCACCGAGCGCAAGGGGGCCCAGGAGGCGCTGCGGCAGAGCGAGGAGCGCCTGCGGCTGGCCATTGAAGCCGGGGGATTGGCTTATTGGGAGATCGATCTCGTTACAGGCGAGGTCATTCCCTCCCCTCGTTTGCATGAGATGTTCGGTCTCCCTCCGATACCGGATCCAGAATTTCGCGAGCACTGGCGGCCCAGGTTTCACGAAGACGACCGCCAGAGCATCCGCGAGGCCGCGGATAAGGCCGCACAGGGTGTTCCCTGCCGAATACAGTACCGCATTCGCACGCCGGACGGGTCCGTGCGATGGCAGCAGTGCGAAGCCATTCCTGTCCCGGACGCCGCGGGCAAATTCACGAGGCTGATCGGAATGGTCTCCGACATCACGGACCGCAAACAGGCAGAGGAGGCCCTCCGCAAGGCGAAGGATGAACTGGAGCAGCGGGTCGCCGAGCGAACGGCGGAGCTTTCTCGCAGCCAGGCGAGACTGGACACCATCTTTCGCGCAAGCCCGGCCGGGATCTTCCTGGCTGAACTGGCGGATGGCGGGCGGGTTCTGGAAGTAAACGATGCCTGTCCGCGGCTCCTTGGATACACGGCCCAGGAGGTGGTCGGCAGGCATTCCACGGATCTGGATATCCTCGTAAACCGTGACGATCGAAAACGATCTGTGGAAATGCTCAAGAGGGACGGACGGGTCGAGAACCTGGAGCTGCAGTACCGTCATAAATCCGGCCAGATCGTGGATGTACTGCTCAACGCCCTGCCCGTGGACGTGGATGGCGTGCCTTGCATCCTGGGCACGTTGTTGGACATCACCCAGCGGAAGCGGGCCGAGAGCTCACTCCGCCGAAGCGAAGAGATGCTCAACCTGATCTTCCAGCACAGCAACGACGGGATTAACATCGTCGAGGTCGACCCTAAAACCGGGGGCCACAGGCTGGTCCTCTGCAACGACCGCTACGTGGAGATGACCGGCTATACCCGCCAGCAGCTTTTCGCGTCGGAGGATATCTCCCGCTTCACCCGGGCGGATAACGATGCGAAGGAGATTAAGGAGTACTACGGCAAGATCGCGCAGGGCGCCCCTTTTACGGGCCGCGCCTCGTGGGTGCGCCCGGACCGGAAGGAGAATTACTTCGAGTGGACGGCCTGCTCCACCCGCGTGGACGGGAAAATCCTCATCGTTGGCGTGGACCGGGACATCACCGAGCGGAAGCGGGCCGAGGAACAGTTAAAGGAAGCCAACCTGGGCCTGGAACGCAGCACGTCGAGGCTTCGGGCGCTGACGCTGGAATTGACGCGCGTGGAACAGCAGGAGCGGCGGCGCATCGCGGAACTTCTTCACGACAATCTCCAGCAGCTTCTGGTGGCGGCCAAATTGAACGTTGCGGCTTTGTCGCAGGACCCACTGGACGAAAAGCAGCGGGATTCCGCTTGCCGGGCCGTGACCGCACTGGACGAGGCCATCGCGCAATCCAAGTCGCTGGCGGTGGAGCTCAACCCGCCGGTCCTGCGCGAGGGAGGGCTGGGCAACGCCCTGCAATGGCTGGGCCGGCGCATGCGGCAAACGCACGACATGGCGATCGAGGTCGAAGCCAAGGACGATCGCGGGCGCATCGACCAGGATTCCAGCGTTGTGCTCTTCAATGCGGTGCGGGAATTGCTGCTGAACGTGCTGAAGCACGCGAACGTGAAATCCGCCACGGTCGAGATGTCCATCCCACGAGGCCGCAAGGTTCGCATCGTTGTGGCGGACCGAGGCTCCGGATTTGCGCGCGAGGTCACCGGGTCGGCGAATGATTCTGAAAACGGCCTTGGACTGCTGGCCGTCCGCGAACGGATGGAGTCGCTGGGCGGGGCGATGGAAATAGAAAGCCGGCCGGGGCAGGGCAGCCGGATCACGCTGACCGCACCTCTTCGCCCGTCGGCCCAGCCGGCGAAGGTTTCCCCGCGTTCGGGTCCGAGCCGGCCCCCGGGCAGCGAGGCCTTGACCAACTCCCGCGCCGAATTGCGTCCCCAAGCGGCGGCCCGGGCGAAAGTCCGGGCCGGCAGGACCGCCGGACCGGGGACCGTGGGCGACGCTGCCCGGAAGCGGATCCAGGTGCTCCTGGTGGACGATCACGCCATTGTCCGTCAGGGGGTGGCGCAACTGTTGTCAGGCGATCCGGAGATTACGGTCGCCGCCGAAGCGTCCAACGGGAAAGAGGCCATCGAACTGACACGCCAGTTGCGGCCGGATGTGGTGGTCATGGACGTGAACATGCCCGAGATGAGCGGCGTGGAGGCCACGCGCACCATTCACGCCCGGTGGCCCGAGGTGTTGATCATCGGACTGTCGATGTATCACGAACCGCACCGCGCCGAAGAAATGCGCCGGGCCGGGGCCGTCGGATATGTGAACAAAAGCGAGGTGACCGAAACCCTCCTGTCCACCATTCGGGCCTGCTGCAAGAAGTGACCCCGCTCCATCGCGCCGACGAGCGACAGCGTGGACGCGAACATCGAGGCGATCCGCAAGGCGGAACGTTGATGCGCGCCGGTCCAGCGTTAAGGGTGCCATGCCCAAGTCTGCGCGGGCATGTCTTCCACGGACCCGATGTCTCCCACGGGCCCAAAGACATGTCCGCGCAGACTTGGGCATGGCACCCGGCATGGCACCCATCAATTTACGGGTGACAGAACTCTACCGAACCGGTCCCAGTCGTACCGGTTGATGCGCCTTGAGCGTGACGCGGAGGCGGCCGTTCTCGATCTTGGCGGTGGGGCGGATGCCCAGGCCGTTCTGGGTGAGCGTGACGGCCGGGACGGTTCCGTCGGCCCAGCCTTTGGGCGCCGGCCAATCCAACTCGCGGTCGGTGTCGCTGTAGGCCAGGAGCGTGCCTTCTCGCGGTCCCTGGAATACCGTCGTGAAATCCTCCGCCACGGTCACGCCGTCCACCACCACGCGATAGCCCGGCTTGACGACGTCGAGTTCGATGAAACTGTCCTTGCCGGAATAGTCCACGCGGATGAGGTTGTCCTTCCGCGAGTAACCGGTCCACTTGCGGTTGCGGAGCATCATGTACGGCGGATGCATCAGGTAGAGCATGTCGGCCAGGTCGTCGGGGTTCTTTTCGTGGCCGGGGATTTCGACCCCCGCGCCGCCGCCCACAACCAGCGTGCCCAGGATCGCGTCGCGGATGCCCGGCTTGTCGGCGAAGTGGGCCAGCGGAATGAACCCGTGCCCGCCGTTCCAACTTGTCGCGCCGTGATAGATGAAGTGGGCGAAGGGGATCCTCTGCTCGCCTTCCCAGGTCTTGCCGTAGTCGAACATCGCCCACACGTGGCCGATGTGCCCCACGTACGGGTCGGTCAGCCCCTCGCTGGTCATGTCCAGCCCGCGCTTGTTGAACTCCTTGATGAAGTCCAGCTTGGCCTGCGTCAGTTGGTACGCGGTGGTCGGGTGCAGCGGCGAGGCGTCGTAGACGTAAGGCCCGCAACTGTAGGTGTCCAGATGGACCGTGCCCGCGATGCCGTACTCGGCGATCACCTTGTCCAGCAGAACGGTGAGTTGCTTGCGATAGGCCGGGATGTTCAGCCCGTACAGTTGGTTGCCGTCCCACATGCCCTGGCCGCCGATCTTGCCGGTGCTGGTGCGAGTGACGTACTGGCCGTCGAACAGCGGGCTGGTGTCGCTGAACACGTCGTAGTTCAGGTGGAAGCTCAGCTCGGCGTTGTGCCGGCGGGCATCGAGAATCGCCTCGCGAATGCCTTCCTTCGTGCCCACCGCGTCGTAGACGACCGACACGTCCGGCCAACCGCTGTCGTGCCCGATGTACTGGAAACCGGTCATGTAGCACACCTGCCTCATGCCGTCGGTGAGGTGACACACGCGGCGGATGAAGTCCTGCAACTCCTCCACGGACATTCGCGGTTTGCGGATGGTGGCCTGAAGCGTCTTGTACACCAAGGCATTGTCGTAGTACGGATTGCACTTCTTTTCCGGCGCGATCAGCGACTGGAAGTATCGCGCGGCGTCGGTCCAATCCAGCGGGCGTGGCGCGGGCGTCTCGCCCGCGTGTGTCGCGGACATCTTGTCCGCGTGTGTCGCGGACATCTTGTCCGCGTCTTTCTGTTGTTTCTGTTGTTGTTTCTCTGACTGTTCTTCCGCCCCGTGAATGAAGTGCAGTCGCACTTCCTTCTGTTGCGTGCAGAGCAGCGGTTCGTCCAGCGGCAGGTAGCGCGGGCACTTGTCCTCGGGCGGGAAGATGCCCACGTCGGCCTTGGGATCCTCCACGGTGCGCTGGCGATACATCATCTCGGCCCCGAGGCTGGCGATGGTCTGCGGGGTGGCGATTCGCGAGTACTGCCGCACTTCCTGGATCATCAGGTCTTCGTACCCGGGGATGTCCAGCGTGACCACCAGGTTCGGCCGGACGGCAGCGCCGCACAGCCGCGCGGTGTAACCGACCCAACTGTAGTCGATGAGCAGCGGCTTGCACTTGGCGGGGTCCAGCAGCCGGCCCTGCCAACCGCACGTGGCGATGGTGCTGTCGCCGTCCTGCGAACCGGCGCTGATGACCCGGGCGAGGCGCACGGACAGGAACCGCCAGTCGCCGAACTCTTTCACGCCGGCCAGGCGGATCGTCGCGTCGTCGCCGGCCAGCGTCAGTTCCAGGTCGAACTCGACCGCCTTCGCGCCGGCGCACGCGACGGACGCGTGATACACGGCCTTGGTTCCCTGGCAGGCGAACGTGTAGGTTGCAATCACCTCCGGCTCGTCCGAGGTGATCGTGACGCGGTCGCTCTTGCGGTACAGGTAAAGCCGCGGCAGCATGGTTTCCGGCTCGCCCAGGATTCGGGTCTTGCCCGATTCAAAGGAAAGAATGCGCGGGAAACGCTCGTCCAGGGCGATGGTGACGCGGTCATTGGCGATGGTCTTCATGGATTTCCTTTTTGTGATGGTGGCAAAGCTATATCTCTATTGTCCCGTCCGGTCGTCATGCCGCGACATACTGAACCTCGGCTTCCGCGAGCACCTCATCGCGAAAATACTTGCTCAAGAATCCTGCCGTGTTCAGGTCCACCTTACGGCCAAGCATTTCCGACAATTCAATTTCCATGTCAAAAAATCGCAACCCCGGATGCGCGTCCGGCTCGAACTCGACAAGCACGTCCACGTCGCTTTCCGGGCGAAAATCGTCGCGCAGCACGGAGCCGAAAAGCGAAAGGCGCCGGATGCGATTCCTCCGGCAGAACTCCGCGATTCTATCTCTCGGGATGTCAATGCGTGGTTGGGCCATGCCAATTATCCTATGTCGGGCGTCTTCTTGATTCCAGGAAAATGGTCCTGGGTGCATTTGGGTTTCCGGGAAATGTCGGCGCCGGCGATGTGACGCGGGCATCTTGCCCGCGTGTGCCGCAGGCGTCTCGCCTGCGGTCTTCGCCGGATGCGAGGCCAAGATGGCCTCGCCACACGCGGGCGGGACGCCCGCGACACATACCGGAAACCGAAATGCACCCAATGGTCTTATGTTTCCGCCTTGAGCGGGCGGTTCATCAGTGCGGCGATGGCGTCGCGCGGGGATTGGTTGGCGAACAGCACGTCGTAGGTCGCCTGGGTGATCGGCATGTGAACGGCCGCGCCGGACGGAGTCGAGGCGCCCGCTCGCTTGGCCAGTTCCACCACGCTGGCGGTCGTGGCGACTCCTTCGACCACGCCGTGCGCCTCGGCCAGCGCGTCGTGGACGCTCTTACCGCGACCGACGGCCTCGCCGAAGCTGCGATTCCGGCCGACGGGGGAGAAGCAGGTGGTCACCAGGTCGCCCATTCCAGCCAGCCCCCAGAAGGTTTCCTGCCGTGCGCCCAGGGCCAGGCCCAGGCGGGTGATTTCGACCAGCCCGCGAGTGAGCAGGGCGGCCTTGGCGTTGTCGCCCACGGCCAGGCCGTCCAGGATTCCCGCCGCGACGGCGATGACGTTTTTGGTGGCCCCGGCCAACTCCACGCCGGTCAGATCGTTGTTGGTGTAGACGCGAAAATACGGGCGGCTGATCGAGGTCTGGACCCGCTCGACGAACTTGGGGTCCTCTCCGGCCGCGACGACGGTGGCCGGCAGGCCTTGGGCGACCTCCGGCGCGATCGACGGCCCGGACAACGCGGCCACGCGGGAGCTGCCGCCGCCCAGCACGTCCAGCAGGACCTGCGTCGGCCTGAGCAGCGTGTGATTCTCGATGCCCTTGGCGACCGAGCAGATCGGCAGCCCCGGCGGGCAGTAGGGCAGGAGCCGCTGCCAGGCGCCGCGAATGAATTGTGTGGGGATTGCCTGCACCGCCCAGTCGGCGCCGGCCAGCGCCCGCGAGTCGTCGGCGGTGATCTCCAGCGAGTCAGGCAGCGTCACGTCGGGCAGGTATTTTCGGTTCTGGCGGTGGTCGCCGAGTTCCTCGGCCGCTTCGGCGAAAGGCGACCACAGGCGGACGGCCTGACCGTTCTGGCAGAGCATGATCGCGCAAACGGTGGCCCACGCTCCGTCGCCGATGATGGCAATTCGATCCTTCATAGGTTAACAAACTACCGCCGAATGAGGCGGAATGCAAACACGTAGCGCGGACACCCGGGTGTGTCGGAGAGAAAGTGGGCAAGACCCAGACGCGAGCGAAGAGGGATCATGGACATAGGGTAGACGCCAAACAGCAAGCTCTGACCCGTGCCTGGCGCAAGAACGAACTCCGGCATCGCGATCCGGCGCGGGTTTGAGCTTGCCGTTTGGCGTGGACGGGCAACTTCGTTCTGTCCACAGGGTGTCTTCGATCTTCTGTGTCATTCGCGTTCGCTCGCGTCATTGGCGGCAGGCTTTTTCGTGCGCATAGAAAAAGCTCCCCGGATGGGGAGCTTTCTCCATTATAAGTTAACAGGATGCCGTCCTGAACACCCTCGCGGGCGTTAAGCCTTCCCAGCCGTTAGGCAGGGGAGGATGAGATTGTGCTGACCTTATTCGCTGTGCAGATCGCTCTGCGGTGGGGTGACTCCCGAAGGAGCTTCCACTTTTCAGCGTCTAGATGATCCTCTAGAAAGGAGGTGATCCAGCCGCAGGTTCCCCTACGGCTACCTTGTTACGACTTAGTCCCAGTCACCGAACCTAGCGTAGGCACCTCAGTGTTGAGGCGACTTCGGCTATTTCCGGCTCCCATGACTTGACGGGCGGTGTGTACAAGGCTCAGGAACACATTCACCGCGGCATAGCTGATCCGCGATTACTAGCGATTCCAACTTCATGGAGGCGGGTTGCAGCCTCCAATCCGAACTGGGGCGGGTTTTTTCCGATTTGCTCGACCTCGCGGTTTTGCGTCGGTTTGTATCCGCCATTGTAGTACGTTTGCAGCCCTGGGCATAAAGGCCATGAGGACTTGACGTCATCCCC
>CAZYDC010000028.1:0-18037 GCA_964646065.1 uncultured Planctomycetaceae bacterium
TACCTCACGCAACTGGCGCCGGCCCGCACCTTCCTGCTGGAGGCCGAGGCCCGCGAGTTTCAGGCCCAGGGACTCGGGGAGCACCTGACGACCAAGGACATCCTGGTCATGGGCGCCGCCGGGCCCATCGACAACGAACTGCGTTTCCGCGACGAGCACGTCCGGCACAAGCTGGTGGACCTCATCGGCGACCTGGCGCTGCTGGGACAGCGCCTGTGCGGCCGCATCGTGGCGTACAAGAGCGGGCACGAACTGAACCACCACCTGGTCCGCCGCCTGGTGGAAACGATCGCCGCCCGAGGGCTGAGCCGAAGCCTCGCCGGCCAGCCGCTGATGGACATCCGCAGCATCATGAAATTGCTGCCGCATCGTTACCCGTTCCTGATGATCGACCGCGTCGTCGAGATCGACGGCGACAAGCGGGCCGTCGCGATCAAGAACGTCTCGATGAACGAACCGTTCTTCCAGGGCCACTATCCCGGCCAGCCGATCATGCCCGGTGTGCTGATCCTGGAGGCGATGGCGCAACTCTCGGGCATTCTGCTCTCGCGGAAGCTGGAGCATACCGGGAAGGTCGCCATGCTGCTGAGCATGGACAAGGTCAAGCTCCGCCGCCCGGTGCGGCCGGGCGATCAAATGTTCCTGGAGGCCGAGGCGCTGCACGTCCGCAGTCGAACCGGGCACACCCGCTGCCGGGCCATGGTCGACGGCGAACTGGCCGCCGAGGCCGAAATTAAATTCATGCTCGTCGACGCCGAGCCGGTGTAAAACGACAGGAAGGCACTTGGCAATAGGCACTTGGCAATAGGCGAGAGACAACAGCAAGAAGGCATTGGTAATGCGGAGAAACCTGGTCAAGTTGACGCGCGGATAGACATTGGTTTCTGTCGTTTGCCTGGTGCCTATTGCCCAGTGCCTGGTGCCTGTTGAGAGGAATGAATGCCTGAGATATCCAAGTATGCGATTGTGGAACGTGGCGCCAAGTTGTCCGACGACGTGCGCGTGGGGCCTTTCACGTACATCGGCCCGCACGTGCGCATCGGGCCCGGGTGCGTCATCGACAGCAACGTCTCGATCACGGGCAAAACGACCCTGGGCGAGCGAAACCACGTGCTGCCCCTGTCCGTGCTGGGCGCCAGCCTGGACGAGACCGAGGGCGAACTGATCATGGGCCAGGCCAACGTCGTCCGCGAGCACGCGACGATCTACGCGGGCCCGGGCCAGCCCACGCGGATCGGCACCGACAACCTGATTATGATCGGCTGCCAGATCGACGCGGGCGCCACCCTGGGCGACCACGGAATCTTCGTCAACGGCACGCACATCGGCGCCCGCGCGAAGATCGAGGACTACGTCCGCACCAGCAGTTTCGTGGTGGTGTATCCGGGCGTCACCGTCGGGGCCTACACGTTCACGCTGGGCTACGGGGAGATGGATCGCGACTGCCCTCCTTTCGCCATGGTGCAGGGCTCGCCGTATCGCGTTCGCGGCGTGAACGCGGAGAACCTCCGCCGCTGCGGTTTCGGCGAGAACGACATCCGCGACCTGAAGGCGGCCTTCCGCGAGATCTTCACCGGTCCCGACGACGCGCCCGACGCCGTCGTGCTCAAACGGATGTCGGCCGACAAGACCCGCCCGCACCTGAAGCGACTGGCGGAGTCGATCCAGGCCGGATTGAACGGGAGGTCGGCGACATGAGCAGTGTCGCCGTCCTTCGCGAAGTGGATCACTCGGCCCGCGTGGCGCCCACGGCCCAGATCGGCCCGTACTGCGTGGTGGGCCCGCACGTGACGATCGGCCCGCACACCGTGCTGGAGCGGCGCGTGGTGGTTCTTGGGCACACGACCATCGGCTCGAACAACGTGGTTGGCGAGGGCTGCGTGCTGGGCGCGGACCCGCAGGACCTCAAGTACGCCGGCGGGACGACGCTGCTGATCATCGGGCACCGCAACCGATTCGGGCGGCGCGTGACCGCGCACATCGGCACCGAGACCGGCGGCTATCTCACCCGCATCGGCGACGACAATACTCTGCGCGACGGCTGCCACGTTGCGCACGACTGCTACCTCGACGATCACACCACGCTGGGCCGGAATGTGCTGCTGGCAGGGCACATCCGCGTGCAGACCGGCGCGTTGATCGACGACATGTCCGCGCTGCACCATTTCGTGACGATCGGGCGCTACGCGCGCGTCGGGCGGTACATGCCCGTGCGGCGCGACGTGCCGCCCTACACCCGGTTCGAGGGCCTCGGAAAAGATGTCACGCCTTCGGTTCGCGGCATTCATGAGCAAGGCCTCCAGGCCGCCGGGCTTTCCTTGGACGACCAGAACGAACTCCGCCGCGCGATGCGGGAACTGTTCAGCGAGGAAACCGCGCTGCAGACCCGCATCGAGCAACTGGTCAACCAGGGCGTCGAGGGCGAGGTCGCGTTCCTTTGCGAATTTTGCCAGCAGAGCCTCCAGGGCGTGTACGGCCGCCACCGCGAGCAGTATCGCGGCAAGGTCCCGCCCGAGGCGATGCAATATCTGCCGGTGGAAATCCGACAGGCCATTCGGAGAGAGCCATGAGTTTTCGAGTCGCCGTCGTCGGTGTGGGGCGGATGGGCAAGCTGCACGCCCGCGTTTTGAGCGAGATGCCCGAGGCGCAACTGGTCTGCGTCGTGGACACGAACCTCGCGGCGGCCGGCGCCGTCGCCAAGCAGCGCAACTGCCTGGCCCTGGCCACCCCGCAGGAGGCCGTCGCCCTGGTCGACGCCGCCATCATCGCCGTGCCCACCGTGGCCCACCTGGTCGCGGCAGAACCGTTCATCGCCGCAGGCAAACCCGTCCTGATCGAAAAGCCGTTCACCAACGACTTGGCCGCCGGCGAGCAACTGCTGGCCCTGGCCCGGCAGACCGGCGCCAGCGTGCAGGTCGGACACGCCGAACGCTTCAACCCCGCCGTCGTAGCCATGCGGAAATACGCGATCCAGCCGAAGTTCATCGAGGCCCACCGCATCAGCCCCTTCACCTTCCGCTCGGCCGACGTGGGCGTGGTGCTGGACATGATGATCCACGACATCGACCTGGTGGATATGCTCGCCGGCAGCGCCGTCGCCTCGGTCCATGCCGTCGGCGTCAGCGTGATCGGGCGGCACGAGGACATCTGCAACGCGCGGCTGATCTTCGAGAGCGGCTGCGTCGCCAACCTCACCGCCAGCCGCCTGGCCATCAAGACCGAACGCAAGATGCGGATCTTCAGCGAGGAGGCCTACCTCAGCGTGGACTACGGAAAGAAGGTCGGCCTTGTGATCCAGAAGTCGCACAACCTGGACCTGATCCAGATGGCCCGCGAGATGGACGTGGCCGACCTGGCCGAACTCGCCGGCAGCGTGGACTACGCCAAGCTGCTCAAGATCGAGGAGCTGGTCGTGGACGATTCCACCGAGCCGCTCCGGGCGCAGGCCGAGGCGTTCCGCCAAACCGTCGTGTACGGCGCGCCCCCGGTCGTCAGCGCCGCCGACGGACTGGCCGCCGTCAAGGTCGCCTACCGAATTGTCGATTCCATGCAACATCACAAGTGGGATGGTTCGCAGTCCCAGCGCCAAGGACCCGATGTGCTGGTTTCCGAGCATTGAGCGGCTGAGTCCCGATGCGCCTCGGGAGTCATTTCTGACATGCGACGGAGCACAAGACGGAATCCGGCCCATCCGATCTTTGGGCACCGCCCAGATTCTGCCCAACTCGGAAGCCATTCTGCCCAACCGGGAACCCGTCCTGCCCAACTGGAACCTGCTCTGCCCAACCGGCAACCCACTCTGCCCAATTCTGCCTGACCCCAAACGCGACAAGTCATGTATATACAGTAAGTTATCGATTCCAGACCCGCTCTTCTCGCGTTTTTCCGTGCTATTCATAGTGATCTCCCCATAGTGGTTGGTCAGCGGTCGCACCAGGGTTGGCGCGCAAAGCAACCTTCCTCGTCTCTTGTCGTTCGATCGTCAATCACAAATCATCAATCGTAACTTCCCGTATCTCCTCTCACATTCAGGTGTCATAATCCGCAAGTCCCCACAGAACTCGAGCGGGCCGCTCGTACAACGCGACCATGTCATTATATCATATGTTGGGAGGTTATCCAACACACAGTGATAATGAAAATTATGACAGACACATAACTGCATGGCGGGCAGTATATAACGGCCATAATTTTTTTTATTTTTCCTCAGCAACATTGCGAGAATGTGTTCAGTTTGGTGTGCGATTCGTCTTGGAACTGCACATAAATCACAGATCTTCGGTCCAGTCTGCATGTACGTACAGGCGTCGTTTCAGATGGAAAAACGTGGGTCAATCCCCAAAGCCCGCGGAAGGCTTTCCGCGGGTTGCTGTAGAACCGAGTACAACCGACTCACCGTTAACTTCCCTTCCGATTCCGCAATTCCGCGAGTCTGTGCTCCAGTATCGGGTCTTGGAAAAACGGGGACAGACTCCGATTTCGCAGACGAAATCGGACTCCATCCCCGTTTTGCATCGGCTACTCGGCTGCTGAAATCACTTCTGGTTCAAGGCTCTGGGCAACTGTTGCAGGCCGGGCGCCGCGTTTATCGCGTCCCACCAGGAGGCGTCGGTGTTGACGGCCACAGGGCTTGGGATCGCTACCGAGGCGCCGGCGGTGACGGCGAGCATGGCGTCCAACGGGCTCGCTTCCGTGTTGATCGCGACTGCGGCTGCAGTGGGGGCTTTCGCTGTGGATGGGGCGACTGCGCAGGCCGGCGCGAGGCCGCTTGCCGGAAGGGCGGTCGCTTTGGCGACGCTGGCGGTTGCGGCGCCTGTGGAAAGAGTCTGGGTGGGCGAGCCCTGAATCGTGACAGTCGTCGTGACGGGGCTGCTGCTAAGGTTGCCGGCCGTTGCGATGGCATAGACCGTGTATGTGCCGGGCGGCGTGCCTCTTGTCCCGACCGCGATGACCCAGTTGTTGCCGACCTTCGTCCCGTAGCCGATAAAGTGGTCCGTGGCCGGATGCGGCCCTTGCGCCGGGTTGGCCTCGGTGTAGAAGGCCACGTACACGGCGGTCCCGCTGGGCGCTACGACGTTGACGGCCGTCAGAGTCAGCATCGCGCCCGAGGGCACGACGGACGGGCTGGCCGTGAGGCTGGCGATGGTCGGGGCTTTGGGTTGCGGGGCCGCCTGGATCGTCACGGTGGCGGAGGCCGGGTTGCTCGCGGCGCCCGAGGTGTCTGTCGCGATGGCGTACACCGTGTAGGTGCCCGGAGTCGTGTTGCCCGTGCCGGCCGTGATCGTCCAGTTGTTTCCCTGCTGCGTGCCGTAGCCGATGAAGTGGTCGGTGGCCGGTTGCGCGCCCGCGGCCGGATTGGCCTCGGTGTAGAAGGCCACGCGCGAAATGGACGCGGAGGCGTCCGCGACGTTGGTCGCGGTGAGCGTGACGGACGCGCCGACCGTGACGGTGGAGGGGGAAACCTGGAGGCTGGCGATGGTCGGCACGGTCGGTTGCGCGGCCGCCTGGACCGTCAGGGTGGCGGATGCCGCGCTGCTGCTGTTTCCCGATGCGTCCGTGGCGATGGCGTATAACGTATAGCTGCCGGTCGATAAGCCGCTGGTGCCTGCCGTGATTGTCCAGTTGCTTCCCTGCTGCGTGCCGTAGCCGATCAGTTGGTCCAGGGCGGGCTGGGGCGTGGTGCCGGCGGTCTCCCGGTAGAACGCGACTTTTGAAATGGCGGCGGAAGAGTCCGCGACGTTGGTTGCGGTAAGCGTGACGGACGCGCCGGCGGTGACGGTGGAGGGGGAAAGCTGGAGGCTGGCGATGGTCGGCGCGGCCGGTTGCGTGGGTGCCGTGGCTCCGGCCAGGCCCTCGGCCACCAGGTTGACAAGGGGCGAGCCCCGCCCGGTAACCAGGTCGTAGCCCGCCCCGGCGGCGTAGCCGTTGTTGCCGGATGTGATGTCATGGAAGTCGGCGCTTGGCAGCGCGTAGATCTTGGCCAAAGTCTGGGCGCTGGTGAGCGTGCCTTTTCCGGCCAAGGCCACGCCCTGGTCGGCGATGGCGATCACTCCGGCCCACATGGGGGCGGCCAGGCTGGTCCCGCCCACCTGCACCCAGGGGCTGGAGGCGCCGAAGTCGTAGGAATCGATCACGGCGACGCCGGTATTGGGGTCGGCGTCGAAGGCCACGTCCGGCACGGTTCGATACGTGCTGCTCTGGGTCACGACGCCCTTCTGATAGGAAGGCTGGGTTTCATAGCTGCTGATGCCTCCGCCCGATCCGCCCGACGAGGCGCTGGAGGAGCCGTTGCCCCAGCCGGTCTCGGAGATGTAATCGCCTTTGGAGTCCACCGAGAGGGACGTGCCGCCCACGGCCAGCACATTGGGAGATGCGGCGGGGTAGTCCACGGTTTTCGCGCCGGAGCCGGAATTGTACGCGCCGCTGTCTCCGCTGGAGACGACGAACGTCACGCCGGTGTGGCCCGATGGGGTGGTGAAATAGGAGTCGTAAGAGGATTCGCCCGAGAACTCGGTCGTTCCCCAACTGATGGAAACCACCGAGACTCCGGCGTAGTCTTTGGCGGTGGTCAGCGCCGTAAAGAGGTCGCTGACGGAATCGGACTTGGCCTCGACCAGCACGATGTTGGCGTCCGGGGCCATCGCGTGGGCCCATTCGACGTCCAGGGAGGTTTCCACGGCCCACGAATCGCCGGGCCCGGAGGGATCGGTTCCGGGCAAGGTGGACGAGCCGGTCTGGCCGACGACCGTCAGAGAGCAGGCGGGCAGGCCGAAGGTTTGATCGAATGTGGCCAGGTCTGTCGAAATCGTCGGGGCGTTGTAGGCGTCCACGATCGCAATTGTCTGCCCCGAACCGTTGCCCGCGACGGAGCCGAACAAGACCTCGTTGGCCCCATAGGCGGTGCGAATCTGGGAGGGCGTCAGGCCCACGGGGCCGGCGCTCTGGGCCAATTGCGAGGCGCCGGAGCGGTCATAGACCACAAAGTTGTGCGTGGCCACCGCCGCGGACAGCAATAGACGCCCTTCCAGCGGTTCCATCTGCGCCGGATTTCCGCATACGGCATGTCGGACATCGCGCTGCTCGCCATCGATGAAACGGCTCGACGAGGCTTCCGGTGCGGGATATTTGCCTTCGGTAGCGATTGGGCGGACCATGTTTGCTCCTTCGGGGGTAAATGACCCTGGTTAGATTGTTGTTTCCACGCGAAAAGTCCGCATTTCCCGGCGCAAGTCGCGTAAACGATTCCGGTTGACTCCATTTGGTTCCAACGTTATACTGAGTCCACTCAGGCCAAAAATACAACCGGTAAAACGATGGGGTGGGAAGTATCCGCTTGGACAACAGGTTTTTTCGACAACTCGGTTGTAAAAGGACGCATGCCGGCGACATATCAATGGAGAGTGTGAAGTCATGGGCAATACAGCACCGGTCGTAGAGGACCTGGAACTGCTCCAAGGCTACGTCGCCCGGGGCCGGATGGAGACGATTCAAGTCCTGCTCCAGAAACACCAGCGCATGGTCTTCGCGACGTGCCTGCGGCGGCTGAAACGCCACTGCGACGCCGAAGACGCGACGCAGGAAGTCTTCCTGCGGCTCATGGAGAACGCCGGGAACATACGGACGAATGTCGGGGCCTGGCTGCGCCGCTGTGCCCTGAACACGGCCAATTCCATGGTTCGCTCCAGGCAGAGACGGGCCCATCACGAGACCGAAAAGGCGCGCCTGGCCCGCATGGCCTGGTGCGACGGCGACGAGGTGCTGGCGAGGGAACGCGTCGCCATCCTTCGTTCGTACCTTCGCGAACTCAGCGACATCGACCGCAACCTTCTCATACAGAACTGCGTCATGGGCGGCACGCAAAAGGAGATCGCATCCCGCATGGGCATCACCCAGCAGGCGGTCGCCAAGCGGATCGGCAAAGCGATGGTCCGGATTCGGCGAGGGCTATCGTCTCAGGGCATCGTCCTTTCCATTGCGGGCGCCGTGGTGTTGCTGGCCAGAAAGGCCTCATCCGCCATAATCCCAAGGAGCTTGAGCCTGCCGTCGCTGCCTTCGACTTCTTTGGTTTCGACCGGCGCCGGCACAGGCGGGACGGCAGCGGTTGTCAAGGCCGGCGTGGCCGCGGTGCTCCTGCTGGCCGTCGCCGTTGTGACATATAAGCAAACGCCAAGTCAAAGTCTCACCGCCTCGGCCCCGAAAGCCCAGAGCGCCAACCTTGCCTCCGACCAGAGGCCATGGGCGCAAGGCAAGGCGGCAGGCTCTTCTATTGGACACCGGAGCCTCGCCTTGCCGGCCTTGCCCGTTAACGGCAGCTCTGCCGGCGCGCGTTCGACGGCGCAAAAAAACTGTTTGCCCGCATCGGCGGACTTCCAGGCGTCCGCCTCGCCTGCGCCGGACAGGCAATTTGAATTGGCGTCGAGTCGGCAGCCCACGCAGGCCTGGCAGAACAGACTCGCCGGAAAGAAAGCCATTTCCACGCAACTGGAGCACGATCAGACTTTGCTCGCTAAACCGTCCGGTCCGTTGGCATCCAGGTCAAAGGACGCCAAGGCGCCGAACTTTCCCACGTACGCGAACGCCTCCGCCGCGAACGTCTCCATCACCAGCGGCGTGTTTTTCGGCCAGCCGCAGTCGGAAACGATGATGGCCGTGGTGGGAGAGGCGAGCAACGATTATTGTCCGACGATTCTTCCGCCCGGTAAGTTCCCCAACTTCGTTATTTACGATACGCCCCCCTTTGCCATTGCAACGACAGGGTTCGGGATTCCGCAGCCGCCATTTTCCTATGGGCCGGTTTTCTTGTCGGATGGCGGTCCCGTCGGCGGCTATGGCATCGGCGCCGGCGAGCATTTGTCGGCACGAGGGTTCGATGAATCAGGATCGGCTAACCCGAAGAATTTCATGGGTTCCATTTCCATGATCGATCCTTTAGTCGCTGATCCGGACGGGATGATTTCAATTGTGGGAACGACGTCGGTCTGGACCAAGGCGCTGCCACGCGAGGGGATGCTCGAGTCGTGCTATAGGGCGGCCATTCCAGGCTCTGAGACTTTTGGCGCCGCGACTTTTGCGGCCACGGGTTTTTTTACGGCCCCGCTGAATAATCCGATCGTGGCGTCGCCGCAGAGTCCCGGTGCGGAATTATTCCTTGCCGAGCCGAACATCGACCCCAATGCGGCCGGCAGCTTTGAAGTGACGCCTGAGCCGACTTCGCTGATCCTGTTGGTCGCCGGCGGGCTGGCCACACTGCGGCCCCGGCGCCGTGCGTGAGTTCATCTCCGCCGCTCACACGGGTTTCGCGGACTCAACAATTCTTACGATTTTCCCTTGCCCCAGAACCGTTCCACCGCGCGCTCGACGCAATTCTGGACGAAGTCTTCGGACTCCACGACCACCGCGTGGCGGACCAGTTTCTGGTAATACTCTTCCGAAAGCTTCTGGTATTGCTGGTGGCTGAGGATCTGCTCGATCTTGGTTTGGGCGTCCTCGAAGGCGACCGCGTCGCCCGGCTGGACCTTGGCGACCTTGACCAAATACAGGTTTCCGTCGTTCTCGATCACGTCGCTGACTTCACCCTCTTTTTTCGAGAACGCGGCGGCCTCGACGTTGGCCACCGCGAAGCTTCCCGCCGCCATCAGCGGCCACAATCCGCCCTCGTCGGCGTGCGAATCCTGCGAATATTTCTTGGCGACCTCGGCGAACGGTTTGCCGGCCTTCAAGTCCGCCCGGGCCTGGTCCATTTCCTCCACGGCGCGCTTTTTGGCTTTGGCGATCTCGTCGGCCGTCGGGTCCTGCGAACCCTCGGGCAGGAACTTGCGGTATCGCACCGCGATGGTCTGCATCCGCACCTTTTTGGGCGTGGAGAAATCCTCCTTGTGCGCCTGGTAATATGTCCAGAGCAACCGGGGATTGACGATGATCGAGGGCATGATCTTGGCCTGCACGAACACCTGCGACTCGATGCGCCGGCGATGCTCCTTGAGCATCTTCTCCAGGGTCATGCCCTCCGCGAGCACCAGTTGTTCCAGGTGGATTTTGCTGCCGCCGGCCTTGGCGATCATCGCCTGTTCGGCCTCGGCCATCTCCTTGTCCACCTCCTGTTTTTGACCCTCGCTGAGCTTTCCGGCGGCCTCTTCGGCCACCAGCAGTTCGTTTTCCTGGTCGCGAATTTCCACCTGCACGAGGACCTTCGCCTGCTTGCGGAAGGTGTCCTCGCTGACGCCCGCCGGGATTTCCGCGAATCGCAATCGCGCGCCGACCAGGATGTCATCGACGGTCAGGAACGTTTCGTTGACCTGCACGACCGATTGGGCCACCACTTGGGGCTTATCCGTCAGTGGTTTGGACTTGATCGTAGGCGCCGCGGCGGGCTGTTCGGGCTCGTTCGAAGCGGTCTCGGTGGTCGGCGCGGTGGCCGGTTGCGAAGTCAGTTCGTTCAGCGAGACGGGGCGGGTGTCGGCGCCGGGGTGAACCTCGACGACGCCGGCGGTCTTTTGCGGGGTATCGTTGCCGGCCTGCTGGTTTTTGGACAGAGGCTTGGTGATGGGAACGGTTTTTTCCCAGGGCCAGCGCTGGGGAGCGTTCTCGCAACCGGCCAGGACCGTCGCCGCCAACAACGCCAGGATGAATGTTTTCATTTCTCGGTTCCAATACAAAAAACTTAGCCACGAATTACGCGAATTACGCGAAGACAACAACAGCAGAAGAAGAGGTGAACGGCAAAGAAAAAACAAATTGCGCGAAAACGGCGAAGAAACTGCAAAGACACGAGCAAGGAAGGGACATCACTCTTTGCTGTTTTCGCGTCCGGGTTGTTTTTTGTCGTTGCCGTTCTTGCGAAATAGTAGTTTCTCTCTTGTTTTCGCGTAATTCGTGGCTAAGCCTCTTTTGTTGTTAAGAATAAGACGCAATCGCCATTGTGATTATACCGCTACCTTGGCCTGCCGCAAACGATTCAACAGCACGCGTAGGAGCGTGGGCATTTCCATGTACGCCTTGGGCAGCCGCCAATGCACGGTTCGTTCGTCGGGCAAACGCACGCTGCCTCGGGCGCCGTCGAACAAATGCTTGGCCGGCGTGAAGTCGCGGAACGTAAAAATGAGGTCCGGGTCCATGCGAATGATGCTCTGGATGCCGAAGTCGCCCGCGCGCACGCGAGTCTCGGCCAGGTCCAGCAAGGTTTGCGCCTCCGGCGGAACGGGGCCGAACGCGTCGGCCAGATCGGTCGAGAGCTGCTGCAATTCCGCGGCGGTGGCGCAGCGGGCCAGGCGGCGATAAATCTCCATGCGCTGGCGGTCGCTGGGCACGTATTCCTTGGGAATGAAGCTGTCCACGCCTAGGTCCACGTGGGCGTCGCGGCGGACCGGCGCGGGCTCGCCCTTGGCCTGCCGGACCGCTTCCTCCAGCAGTTGGCAATACAGTTCGTACCCCACGGCCGCGATGTGGCCGCTCTGCTCCTCCCCCAAAATGTTGCCCGCGCCGCGGATTTCCAGGTCGCGCATGGCGATGGCAAAGCCCGCGCCCAGGTCGCTGAACTCCTCGATCGCCTTGAGCCTCTTGGCCGCCACCGACGTCAGCGTCCGCCGCTCCGGCAGCAGCAGGTAGCAATACGCGCGGTGCTTGTACCGCCCCACGCGCCCGCGAAGCTGGTGCAGCTCCGCCAGGCCGAAACGGTCCGCCTCGTGAATGACCATCGTGTTGGCGGTCGCAATGTCCAGGCCGCTCTCGATGATCGTCGTGCAGACCAGCACGTCGATCTGCTGGTTGACCAGCCGCAGCATGACCTCCTCCAACTCGGCGTGGGCCATCTGCCCGTGGCCGACGGCGACGCGGGCCTCCGGCGCCAGGCGCTTCACGCGATCGGCGACGGACTGGATGTCCATCACGCGGTTATGCACGAAAAACACCTGCCCCTGGCGGTTGAGTTCGCGATAGATCACCTGCCGCACCAGTTCGTCGTCGTACTCGCGCACCTCGGTGTGGATCGCGCGGCGGTCCATCGGCGGCGTGGACAGCGAACTGATATCGCGAAGCCCCAAGAGCGCCATGTGCAGCGTTCGCGGGATCGGCGTGGCCGTCATGGTCAGCACCTCGACGCTGGCGCGCAGGTTCTTGAGCCGCTCCTTGTGCTCGACGCCGAACCGCTGCTCCTCGTCGATGACCACCAGGCCCAGGTCCGCGAAATGCACGTCCTTGCTCAGCAGCCGGTGCGTGCCGATGACGACATCCACCTGCCCGGCGGCTAGGCGGGTCAGCGCGTCCTTCTGCTCTTTGGGCGTGCGGAAGCGGCTGAGCTGCTCGATGCTGAACGGGTAGTCGGCGAACCGCTCGCCGAACGTGCGCCAATGCTGGGCGGCCAGCACCGTCGTGGGCACCAGCACGGCCACCTGCTTGCCCGCCTCGGCCACCTTGAACGCGGCCCGCATGGCCAGTTCGGTCTTTCCGTATCCCACGTCGCCGCAGAGCAGCCGGTCCATCGGGCGCGGGTGGGCCATGTCGTCGTCGATCTGGCGCATCGTGACGATCTGGTCCTCCGTCTCGGTGTAAATGAACTCCTCCTCGAACTGCCGCTGCCAGTCGCTGGCGGCCGCGTAGCTCACGCCCTGCGACGCCTGCCGCATCGCCTGGATCCGCAAAAGCTGCGCGGCCATGTCCGTCACCGCGACGGCCGCCCGGGCCTTCTGCTTGGCCCAGGCCGTCCCGCCCAGCTTGCTCAGCGGCGGACGCTTGCCCCGCGCGCCGATGTACTTCTGCACCAGGTTGATGCTGGTGGAGGGCACGTGAAGCACGGCGTTGTCGGAGAACCGCAGCGCCAGGTATTCCTCGCTGCGGCCGTCGCGTTCGAGAGTCTTCAGGCCCTCGAACTTTGCGATTCCGTGCATGACATGCACGACGTAATCGCCGTCGGAAAGGTCCAGCAGGCTCTCGATGGGCCGCCCGGTGCGCACGCGGCGGATGCGCCGGACCTTGGCGTAACGGTGAAAAATCTCGTGGTGCCCGACAATCACCAGCCGCTGCGACGGCCAGTAAAACCCGCCATGCACGTGGCCGATGTGCTTCTTGGCCTTGGCCGCCAGGGCCGGGTGCGACGCGCCCAGGGTCTGGCCGAAACGGTCGATCTCGGCCTGGTTCTCGCAGTAGACATGCACGTCGGCGACCTCGGACAATTCGGCCAACTCGGTCAGGGCGTCGGCGGTGTTGAGCGAGAGCTTCTGGATCGACCGGACGCCCAGGTCCAGTTGCGAAGGCGCCTCGGCGCCCGCGAACGGCCGCATTTCGACCAGGGCGAACCTGCTGAACTTGGGGAACAAATCCTCGGGATTGTGAAGGAACGTTCGCGCGGAAATTTCGGCCTTGTCTTCCGCAGGCGTCGTGGCGTCTTCTTCCGCGTCTGCTTCCTTGAGGAATTCCGCGCGTCCGCTGGTCAGGCGGCGATAGATTTCCGACGCGACCGCCATCACCTCTTGCGGCTCGCGCAGGCAAACGATCGTTCCGGGCGGCAGGTAGTCCAGCAGGCTGTGGGACAGCTTTGAATAGGGTTGCGCCGCTGCCGCCACGGCCGTGACGTCGTAGGCGTCCAACTCGTCGATGCTTCGCTGCGTGTCGAGGTCGAAACGCCGGATGGAGTCGATGGTCGCGCCGAAAAACTCGACCCGCGCCGCCTGCGTCGTTCCGGCGGGGAAGATGTCCACGATGCCGCCGCGGTGGGCGAACTCGCCCTGCTGGTCGATCTGGTCCACGCGTTCAAAGCCGGCGTCCACCAGCCACTGGACCAGCGTTTCCAGTTCGATCTCCTGCCCCTTGGCCAGGGGCAGGCGGCTGACGGCCAGGGCTTCGGGCGTGGGGACCGGTTGCAGCAGCGACATCACCGGCGCGACGACGAAATCGACCGGTTCTTGTGGCACCCCCAAGTCCGCTTGGGGGTGTCCTGCAAAGTCCGCAGTGTCGGGACACCCCCAAGAAGACTTGGGGGTGCCACCCTTATTCTCCTTGGCCTTCAGAAGCAGGTTGCACAACCGCACGCGTTCGCCGGCGACGTCGTCGGTGACGTGCTCGCCGGTCTGGATGTCGCTTTCCCACGCGGGGAAAACCTGCGCGGGCGCGCCGGTGAAAACCTCGATGTCGTCGGCGACCTCGTCGGCCTCGTCCAGGTGCGCGGTCACGAAGAGCAGGGGCGCGCGTTTGAGCCGGGCCAGGCCCGCCGCCGCCAGGGGCGCGGAACTCGCCCAGACGCCCGAGAGCGTCAGCGTCCTGCCGGGCGCGATTCTCCCAGCCGCATCCCGCAGCAGTCGATTTTTCAGCACTTCCTCAAACATAATCCGTCGAGTCCGGGTGCCATGCCCAAGTCTGCGCGGGCATGTCTGCGAATTCGGACATGCCCGCGCAGACTTGGGCATGGCACCGGGCTTTTGAGCACTTCGTCAAACATAATCTCGGCCCGCGCGCAGCAACGCACACGGGCGATTCGCAAAAACCGCCCGTGTAAATTCAACGATACAATGTCCGCCAGGGTTCGTCTCCGTCAAAACGACGGCGTTGTCTATTTTGGCGCTGCCTTCGAGGCCTCGTACTTGCCTTCCTTGGTGGTCATGTCGATATTGCTCTTGCTCTTGATGGACATGGACGTCGGTTTTTCCTGCCCCTGGGCGGGCATGGTCATGATCATGTCCATATCCGTGTCCATCTTGGATTCGATGGGGCGGCCGCTGGCGACGTCCACCTTCATCGTTCCCTTGAGCTTCATTTCGAGTTTCGGCGTTTTGGCGGCATCGTCGCCGGCGGGCTTTTCGGTTTTCGCCTTCTCCAGGCTGCCCTCTATATCGATGACGGCCACCTGCCGCGAGCCGACCGTTTCGATCTTGCGGAGAGTGCTGGTCGTTTTCAAATTCGTGGCGCCTATCATCGGCATTTCCTGCTTCACGGTGGTGTCCCAGTGGTCGCCCACGGCCACCGCCTTGTCGGGCAGGTGGCGGGTGTCCAGCCCCAGCGCACTCTTGACCATGTTTTCGAGGCCCGGTGTTTCCGGGCCTTCGATTTTGGTCACGGCGCCCTTCTCGTCCATCGTGACGTCGATCTTCTTGTCGATGAATTGCTTGAACTTGGCGCCCATGGGGTTGTTGTCGTTGTCGTCGGCCGCGGCGGAATCGTAAGACATCTCCTGCGGCCCCGTGACCTTCATCTGAAAACGGCGAAAGGTGACGTGAAACATCTGCCCTTTGTCCGTGGCCTTGTCCACGGTCATCTCCACCGCCATGCCCAGGTCCGAATTCATCTTGGCCTCATTGGGCCCGCTGATGTTCTGGTCGGATTTGATCTTGACGTTGGTGACGTAGGTGCCGGGCTCGTAGCTCCGGCCGAAGGTGACTTTGTCCTGGGCCAGGGCGGAGGCGGCCAAACCCATCAGTACGGCGGCAATCACAGTGGTGCGGCGCATGTTTAACCTTTCAAATTATGGAAGAGCGGACACGGCGACGATTTAGTTAAGTAAGTATACGCGCCGCCGAATCGCGGGAAAGAAGAAACTCGCCGATAATCCCCCATTCATCGGGCCCATGATTCCCGGTCGATCTCATCCCACGGCAGCAGCAAGGCCTCGCGCCGCGCCTGCCGGTCCTGCCCGCCGTAGGCGACGACGGTCCGGCAGGGGGCGTCCGCCTCCAGGGCGGATTTGATTCGCCGCGCGGGGCCGAACATGTCGGAGGCGGGGGTCTGCCCCGCCTTGGCCTCCACCACGATGCGACCGGAGGTCGACTCCACGACCATGTCGGCTTCCGTACCGTGCTGATCGCGATAGAAAAACACGCCTCCGTGCTCCCCGCGATTGGCTCGGTGTTTGACGATTTCCGAAACCACCCATGTTTCGAAGATCGCTCCGCGAAGCGGATGCGCGCGAAGCTGGGCGGCGGTGCGAATCCCCAGCAGCCAGCATGCCAATCCCGTGTCGTGGAAATGCAGCTTGGGCATTTTCGTCAGGCGCTTGCCGATGTTCGCGTGCAGCGGCGGCAGGCGGAAAACCAGAAAGGTCGTCTCCAGCACCGACAACCACGCCTTGGCCGTCGGCTGGGCGACACCCGCGTCGGCGGCCAGGGCGGAAATGTTCAGCAATTGAGCCGTCCTGCCGGCGCACAGTTGCACGAACCGTTGGAACGCGACCAAGTCGCCGACCTTCGTAACGGTGCGCACGTCGCGCTCCAGGTAGGTCTCGACGTAGGAACCCAGCCACTGGGCCGGAGTCAGTTCCCGATCGAAGATACGCGGATATCCGCCGGCCAGGAGGGTTTCGTCCAGGTCCCCGGGATGGTTTTTGAACCGCCTGACCTCGCTGCGCGCCATGGGCAGCAGGTGCAGCACGGCCGTCCGTCCGGCGAGCGATTGCGATACCGATTCCGATAAGGCCAGGTTCTGCGAACCGGTCAGGATCCACCGGCCCGGCGCGGGGTCGTCGTCGAGGACGCCCTGAAGATAGGATGGAAGCTGCGGGCAGCGCTGCACCTCGTCCAGCACGGCCCCGCGCGGATGCTGGGCCAGGAACCCGCGAGGATCCTCCGTGGCGAAGGATCGGATATCCGGGGACTCCAGGTTGACGTAGGGAAGCTTGGGGAACACGGCCCGGCAAAGCGTCGACTTGCCGCTCTGGCGAGGACCCGTGACCGTCACGGCCGGGAACGACTTGGCGGCCGCCTTGAGGTGTTCTGTCAGATCTCGCTGAATCATGTATTACAGTCTATCGATCAGAGTGAGCTATTTCAAAATCCAATTTTGAAATAGCCCAATGTTTGTAGTGGCTCCGTGAGGAGCTTCTTGAGGAATCGCCTCACGGCGACACTACGAACCAGCCCCCGATTGCAACCACCCTTGGGCATCCTTATAATCCTTCGCATCTTGCGGAGAAACGAATGAACATACTGTTGACCGGCGGGGCCGGGTATATCGGCTCGCACCTGGTGCGGGCGCTGGCGTCGGCCGGGCACTCGTGCGTTGTGTACGACAACCTGAGCAAGGGCCACGCCGATAGCCTCACCGAGGGCGACCTGATCGTCGCCGACGTGGCTGACGCAGAGGCGCTGCGGGTGGCGCTGCGCGAAAACGCCATCGACGCGGTCATTCACCTGGCCGCCTTCATCGAGGCGGGCGAAAGCGTGCGGAAGCCCGAAAAGTATTTCCGCAACAATACGATCATCGGCCTGACGCTGCTGGAGGCGATGCGTGAAACGGGCGTGAAGAAGCTGGTGTTCAGTTCCACGGCGGCCGTTTACGGCGAGCCCAAGACCGTGCCGATCCTGGAAGATTCCGAGTTGTCGCCGATCAATCCATACGGGGCGAGCAAGCTTTGCGTGGAGTACATGTTGCGGGCGTACGCGGCGGCGTACGGTTTTGGCGTGGTGTCGCTGCGATACTTCAACGTGGCCGGGGCGCACCCCGACGGCGACATCGGCGAGGCGCACGACCCCGAAACGCACCTGATCCCGCTGGTGCTTCAGGCGGCGGCGGGCAAGAGGCCCAGCATCAGCGTCTTCGGCGACGACTACAACACGCCCGACGGAACGTGCGTTCGCGACTACATTCACGTGTGCGACCTCGCGGACGCGCATGTGCTGGCCGTCGCGGCGGCGACGGAGGGCAAGGTCAAGGTGTACAATCTCGGCAACGGCGAGGGCTTTTCCGTGCTGGAAGTGATCCAGACCTGCCGCCAGGTCACTGGGCAGGCGATTCCCTCGGTCCTGTCGCCTCGCCGCCCCGGCGACCCGGATCGCCTGGTTGCCGGCTCGCAGCGGGCCATGGACGAACTGGGCTGGCAGCCGAAGTACCCCTATCTCAAGGAAATCGTCGGCCACGCGTGGGCGTGGCATAAGAACCACCCCAACGGGTATTAGAGTTGTGTTTCAAGCGGATGCCGTCTTATGTGGCGAGCCACCATGAGCCAAACTCGAAATCCGAAGCACGAAACTCGAAACAAGCTCCAAATTCAAATGCTCAAAACAACGTAACCGTTCACGCCCCCGTCGTGACGAGCCTTGGGGCCGGCAGGCCGGCGCGG
>CAZYDC010000029.1:0-17997 GCA_964646065.1 uncultured Planctomycetaceae bacterium
CCACTGCGCCGACAAGCAAGCTGGACGGAATGTCGGCTTGCCTGTCGGCGCTTTGAGGCTTTGAACGAGGGGAAGCCCTGCGAATCAGACGTGCACCGAAATCTTGGCTTGACATACCCCGCCGGGGACCGTATTTTATCTCCGCTCATCGGTCCCCCTGCTGGGACCGTTTGCTTATTTAGCCAGTAAGGAGTCCGGACAATGGGATATAACTGCGTAGTGTGCGTCAAACAGGTGCCTGACACCAAGCGGATCACCGGCCAGGCGATGAAGGAGGACGGGACCGTCAACCGGGCCGCGCTGCCGGCCGTCTTTAACCCGGAGGACCTCAATGCTTTAGAGCAGGCGCTGGCCATTCGCGACGCCCACGGCGGAACGGTCACGGTGGTGACGATGGGCCTTCCGGCCGCGTGCGAGGTGCTTCGCGAATCGCTGTATCGCGGGGCCGACCGGGCCATTCTGCTCACCGACCGCCGCGCGGCTGCCAGTGACACCCTGGCCACCAGCTACATCCTTTCGTGCGCGGTCAAGAAGCTCCGCCCGGACATCGTGCTGTGCGGTCGGCAGGCCATCGACGGCGACACCGCCCAGACCGGCCCGCAGTTGGCCCAGAAGCTCGCCTTCACCCTGGTGACGTACCTCGAAGAGGTCTGCGAGCTCAAGAACGACCGCATCGTCGTCAAGCGGAACGTCGGCAACGGTTTTGAGGTCGTCGCGGCGTACTTGCCGGTCTGCATAACCGTGATGGACACCGCGAACGTTCCCCGGCCGCAGGCGGCCAAGCGGGTGATGAAATGCAAGAAGGCCCGCTCGGCGGTCGAGGTCGCCAAGGAGGTCGAAGGGGCGATGGGCGCGGACGTGGCCGTCGAAACCAAGGCGGCCGAAGCCAAGAAACGCTGCGCCGAATTGCAGGCTCGCGGCCTGCTGCTGGAACAGTGGAACCTGGACGACATCAACGCCGACCTGGCCTGGTGCGGCCGAAACGGCAGCCCCACCAAGGTACATCGAATCCAGTCCGTGGTGCTGACCGGCGGGGCGTACAAGGAATACCAAGCGACCGACGAGGGCGTGGCCAACCTGATCGGCGAGTTGATAGACGACCATACAATTGGATAGACATTGCGAAACGGGAGAGAGCCATGAACGCGGAAGAGCAAAATAGAATGATCGAACTTGGCCAACGGCTGGTCACCTTCGATTTTATCGAACGCTATTACGGGATGCGACTGGAGACACGCCACAACCTATTTCAGGATTTCAAAGGTTGGTGCGAAAGGAACGGCATTCGAAAAGCCGCGGAGGCGAACAGTGTCAGCCGTTCCGCGTGGGAATCGTACCTCCAGGCTTTCACGGCATTGCCGATGAAGTGGGCGGCAGTGCAATTCGGGATGACGGATGAATTACTCATCGAGGTTCTGTCCAAGTTGCCTAAGGAATCGCCCCGAAATCATCGGATATGGGAGGGTTTGGTCATCGGCGACCTAAAAAGAGACTTTTTTGAGCTACTCCCCGATATGAAGCACAAGCTATTCCGTAACCATCACGCCCTGTGTCAAAGGCTTCACGAATCCATCGCGAATACGCTCCAAGTACATGTGCAAGGACGAGAGTTATTCTGCGAAACGTCGGAAATAATGGGTAAGCCGATTTTTGCGAATGATTTCGATTCGGTCACTCTCAAGGCACTGTCGCTCCCGCACCAACTCTGGCTCAACTTTGGGAAACCGCTTAACTTGCCGCCCGACCGCGTCTCTAAGCTTTTCTACGTCCAAAACCGGGAAGAGCTTCGCAGATACCTGATGACCAGTCGTGAACCTGAAGGCCTGGAAGAGTACGAAGCTCACATTCAAGGGGGTAAAACATGACACCGCGTCGGGACACGTTTCTCTCTGACGGCATCGCGCAGGCTGTGCAGGTGCTATCGCCCGGCGGACGCCCCGCGGGAACGTCCTGTTTCCCCGCCGGCGTTACCAGGGACAACGTCAAAGCCCGGAGCGGCTACACGCCTCGCGACTGGTTATTGCGTTGCGTCAAGGACGTCCTCCACGGAGATGAAAGCCTCTGCCTTGTGGAGGACAATCTCGCGGTCTTTGCCCTCATTGAATGGCGCGACGGTGAGCGGTTGACATACGCAAACATACAGGTGCTTCGAGCGGATGCGACGATATCGGAATATTGCCGTGATGGCGGCATCAAGGCCGACTATCTGCGTTTGGACTTGGACTTTGGCGCCTTGGGAGATATTTTCACTCACCCATTGCCCCACGTTCATGACAAACCTGATGGGCCGCCTCGATTCACCTTTGAACTGCCATCGTCAAATATAGTCGTTGATTTTTTTGACTTTGTTTACCGACAGTTTTATCACGACAAATGGGTCGCATGGGCTCGGCAGGCATGGGACGACCATTACGAGAAAACCATAACCAGGGCCGAAGAGATCGATAGTAATCCGTTCAATATTATTGTCGAGGCGTTCAAGGCCGCCCAATATGAGGCTCTAAGGGACCGGCAGGATCAGGTGCAGAAGCTCAAGCGGGTGTTGCAGTCGTGGAAAGACCAACTATTTCCACTCCGATTGGATGCTTTTGCTTCCGATCTTTTCAGATATCAAATTCAATGAGTGAGGCAACGATGATTGATGTAAATCGACAAGGTGAGGTCTGGATTTTTGCGGAGCAGGAAGACGGCAGGATTTCCGAGGTGCCGTTGGAACTGATGAGCAAAGGCCGCGAACTGGCCAACAAACTGGGCGTGCCCCTGGCCGCGATGCTGCTGGGCGACAAGGTCGGGCGGTTGGCCGACACGCTGATCGCCTACGGGGCCGACCGGGTGTACCTGGTCGAGCACGCCGGATTGGCCCAGTACCAGGCCGCCAGCTACAACCACGTGATCTGCCGCCTGATTACCAAGTATCGCCCGCAGATCTGCATCTACGGCGCGACGGCGATCCGGCGCGACCTGGCCCCCACGGTCGCCAGCGATATGAAGTGCGGGCTGACGGCCGATTGCACCGACTTGCAGATCGGCGACCACACCGAGCCCGGCGAGGCGCAGGCGCACACGAACCTGCTCTTGCAGATTCGCCCCGCGTTCGGCGGAAACATCATCGCGACCATCGTGAACTTCGACCGCTGGCCGCAGATGGCCACGGTGCGCGAAGGCGTCATGCCGATGACCTCGCCTGACCCCAGCCGCCAAGGCTCGGTCATCGCCTGCGACGCGGACCTGGACGGATTCACGCTGCCCTTGGAAATTCTCGAAAGCCACCGCCGGGCCAAGAAGGTCAACCTCAAGGCCGCCCGCATCATCGTCGCCGGAGGCGCGGGCGTCGGCAGCCGCGACAACTTCAAACTGCTCTGGGATCTGGCCAACTGCCTGGGCGCCGCCGTCGGCGGCAGCCGAGCGGCCGTGGACCTGGGCTACGTCGATCACGACCACCAGGTCGGCCAAACCGGCACGACCGTGCGCCCGGCCTTATACATCGCCTGCGGAATCTCCGGCGCGGTCCAGCACCGCGCGGGAATGCAGGAGTCGGCCAAGATCCTCGCGATCAACTCCGACCGCGAGGCGCCGATCTTCGGCATCGCCCATTACGGCATCGTCGGCGACATGAACGTGGTGATTCCCAAGCTCATCAAGGCGATCCGCGGCGGGGCCAAGATCGAGAAACTGGCGACGGAACTCAAGGACGGCGCGACGGCGAAGCAATAAATAACCAGGAATTCCCTCGGCCTGCTCACGGTAAAATGAAGCAGCGGAGGAAATGACCAATGGAAATGATAACTGTCAAAGCCAGCATCAGGAAGAACAAGGAATCGGCGGAAGTCGCGGAAAACGACTTCTTTCTGGACACCGGAGTCCCCTGCGCTCTTGCGCCCGCCGAAGACTTGCGGCGCCTGGGCATTGAGGCGGACGGTGAAGAGCGTATCTTTGTGGGCATGGAAACCTACGTGCGAAAAACCGGAACCGCCTACTTCGAACTGGCAGGCAGAGGCGGGTATGCCAAAGTGATGTTTGGCGAACCAGGCGACAATAACCTGATCGCAAAAAGCACGTTGAAGGCCTTGGGCCTGTGGCTGCACCCGTTCACCCGCGAACTGGGGCTGCTGCCGGCCGAGGTGAAGCCGCAATAATTGTTTGGATAAAACTTCCCATGGGAATAACAAAAGTCACAGTGAGAATCAGGAAAGACAAAAAGTCCGAGCCTTATGTCGAGGCCGAATTCCTGGTCGATTCCGGCGCGGCTTTTTCCGTGATTCCGGCCTCGCTGCTGGAGAAGCTGGGCGTTGAAGCGGATGAGGAACGCACCTTCCGGCTTGCCAATGGCGACAAGATTATTCGTAAAATGGGCGAAGCTTATTTCGAGTACTCAGGACAGGCTGGCACTTCAAAGGTCGTTTTCGGACAGTCGGAAGACGGCCATCTCCTGGGCGCGATGACACTGGAATCCCTGGAATTGATCATCGATCCGGTCCATCGCGAACTCAAACCGCTGCCCATGCTGCTGATGTAGCTTTTATTTTCAAAAGGAAATAAACGGAAAACCTATGGCAAACTTTTACACCGACAACGAAGACATCCAGTTCCTCTTCAGGCACTTTGACGTGGCCCGCATCGCGGGCATCACGGAGGAGGATTTCCGCTTCGCGAAGGAATTCGACTTCGCCCCTGCCGACGCCAAGGACGCCGTGGACAACTACGAGCGCATCCTCAAAAGCGTCGGGCAGATCGCCGGTGACGACGTCGCCCCGACGGCCGAGGAGTCCGACAAGGTCGGCAACGTGCTCAACACCGACGGCAGCGTCACCTACACGCCCGGAATCCGCAACGCCATCAAGCTGCTGGGGCAGGCCGACCTGATGGGCTTCACCCTGCCCTACCGCTTCGGCGGGGTCAACTGCCCCAACGTCGTCTACACCATGTCCAACGAAATGATCAGCCGCGCCGACGCCAGCCTGATGAACATCTACGGGCTCCAGGGCATCGCCGAGACCATCAACGCGTTCGCCTCCGAGGAGATCAAGCAAGAGTACCTGCCCCGCATGGCCAGCGGCGAATGGACCGGCGCCATGGTGCTGACCGAGCCCGACGCCGGCAGCGACCTGCAAAGCGTCAAGACCCGCTGCTACCAGGACGAGAACGGCAACTGGTTCGTCAGCGGCGTCAAGCGGTTCATCACCAACGGTTGCGGCGAGGTGCTGCTGGTTCTGGCCCGCAGCGAGCCGGAGATCACCGACGGCCGGGGACTGTCCGTCATCCTTTGCGAGCGCGGGCCCAAGGTCAAGGTCCGCCGCCTGGAAAACAAGCTGGGCATCCACGCCAGCCCGACGTGCGAACTGTTCTTCGACCACGCGCCCGGAAAGCTCGTCGGCGAGCGCCAGCGCGGCCTGATTACCTACGTGATGAGCCTGATGAACGGCGCCCGAATCGGGATCGCCGCGCAGAGCCTGGGCATCGGCGAGGCCGCCTACCGCGTCGCCCGCGACTACGCCCACAGCCGCCGGCAATTCGAGACCGCCATCGAAAACTTCCCCGCCGTGCGCGAGCTGCTGGTGGACATGAGCCTGGACGTCCAGGCCGCCCGCACGCTGACCTACTACGCCGCCTTCTGCGTGGATATCGAACTGGGCGCGCTGCGTAAACTCGAACTGGGCGACCCGGCCGCGCTGACCCCCGAGGCCAAGAAGGAACTCCGCACCGTCAGCCGCAAGTACAAAGGCTACAACAAGCTCCTGACGCCGATGGCCAAGTACTACTCCAGCGAGATGTCCATGCGGGTCAGCAACGGTTCGATGGCTGTGCTGGGCGGCAGCGGATATATGAAGGACTACCCCGTCGAGCGATACCTGCGCGACAGCCGAATCACCACCATCTACGAGGGCACCAGCCAGTTGCAGGTCATCGCCGCGGTGGCCGGAACGATCAGCGGCGCGTGCAAGGACGTGATCGACGAAATCATCGCCAAACCCACCCGCGCCGACGCCTGGCCGACCGAGGTCCAACCGCTGCTGACGCAAATCCAGCAAGGCCTCGCCACGCTCTATGACGCGGTCGAGTTCGTCAAGGCGCAGGCCGGCGGATACCGCGACCTCTACGCTCGCAAGCTCGTGGACATCGGCGTCTACCTGCTCGTCGGCGCCCTGTTCTGCGACCAGGCCGCCTCCCCGTTCGTAGTGGCCCCGTCAGGGGCTTCTTCGCAAGCCGTCAACCCCAAGAAGCTCGCCGTCGCCAAGCGCTGGCTGACCGAAAAAATGCCGATCATCGCCATGCTCGCCCAGCAAGCCAAGAGCGGCGACATGGCCGTCCTCAACGACTTCGACACCCTCGCCGGCCCAGTGCCCGTGACGGAGTGATTTGACGTTTTCTTCTTGCTCACTGTACCGTTTGGCCGATACTATCATAATAGTGGCTGACTTATTGTGCGCTTGGGGTGGTCGTTATGGTGCCTGTAATCACGTTGCCGAAGAACGACATGCTGGGTGTAGGAATGTACACGCCAGTGGAGGCCGCTGCGTTTATCGGAGCTCGGCCTGGTCAGATAATCAGGTGGATTCACGGCAATAGACAGGGTGATCCCGCTGTAAAAGCTCAGTTCATCGGCCATAGGGAAGTGTTTACTTTCCTTGACTTGGTGCAGGCGATGGCGGTGAAGGCCATGCGGAAAGAAGGCTACTCCCTCCAGTTTATCAGGGAAGCCGCGGAATGGACCTCCCGCCATTTCCCAGACATAAAATACCCGTTTGCCTACAATCACAAGACATACTTGATCAAGGCGACCAAAGAGATTGCCGTAGTGCCTCCCGGCCGCGAGGATCTTATTCAAGTCTCCGGAAAGAACAAGGGACAGTATGTCCACCAGGGAATGCTCGACAAGTATTTAGAATTGCTTGATTTTAGCGACCAAGGACTGGCGATCAGGTATAAGCCGCTTCAGCGGGGGGAGAGATGCATTGTCCTCGACCCAGAGATTCGTTGCGGTCAACCACGAGTCGAACCATGCGGTCGCCTTGTGGAGACCCTCGTGTGCGCTGCCAACAGTGAGGGGAGCGTTGCAGCCGCCGCGTCTGTCTATGGGGTAAAAAAGGAAGACGTGGAAATCGCCCAGGAGTACTATCGTGCCCTGGGGTGGGCGGCATGATCGCCAATCTGAGTGTCCTCGTCGACGAGTGCATAGCGCCCCGGTGCGTTGAGGCAATGAATGGTGTTTTGAAACTCTCGAAATTTCCCCCGAAGATCATGCCTCTGATCGAATTCACCAATCAATATGGCGTTAAGGACAAGGATTGGATACCGCAAGCTGCCAAGCAGGGGTTCACCGTTATATCGACCGACCTCGGTAATCGAAAACGAGGTGACAAGCTGCCTGAGATATGCAGGCAATTTGGGGTCAAGCACGTTCTCATCAGCCAGAAGATCCACCACCGTGGGTCTCTTGCCATGGCCCTTGCGTCACTGGGCACCTGGGAGAACATCGGTGAGGCCTGCACGAACTGCGACTCGTCAGGCTTCAAATTGCGGCTCGTTGTCGTCTCGGGCAGAGACGAGATCGGGCCCCATCGCCATGCACTGCATCGGCATCCCAAGCGAACCGCTAAGACAAGACCTCGCGGGTGACCAATACGAATCCCTACCGTTTTCGCAGGGCTTGCAGCAGCTTGGCCAGGTCCTTGTCGTCCCGGTCGCCGATGCCGACGGAATCCTGGCAGAAGCCCAGGCCCGGGCCGCAGGCGAGCACCACGTAGGCGCCTTGGGCCAGGCACTGGCGCAGTTCGGGCGATTCCTTGAACAGGAGGTCCTGGGCGGGGCTGCCCTCCACGACGGGGCAGATTCGAGCGTCGGCGTCGATGGCCGTGTCGAACCAGACTCCGCCGATGCAGGCCAGCAGCTTGCCGCCCACTTTACGCGTCAGGACCGATGAGAAGGGCGAGAGCTTGCCCTCGCGCGCCTTGGCCAGCAATTGGACCACCCACGCCCGGACGTGCCCGTCGGCCGAGAACTTCGCCTCCGGCCAGACGCCGCCCACGCCGGTCGCGTCGCAAACTTCGATGGACGGAACCTTGCGGATTTTCGTCAGGAGGTCGGCGACGGCCCGGTGAACCGCGAGCGTGTGCGTAATGACCAATCGTCCGTCCAGTTCCGCGATGGCGCCGGTCTGCCCGTTGGGTTTCCACGAATCCGATTCCACCGCGTTTTGGATCGCCTGGATGAGCTTGTCCACGCTGGCCCCGTGCAAGTCTTCCCGGTAATCGCCGCTGCCGGAGCCGAATATCCCGCCGCCCCCAAAACCGGATCGCGAGTAAGTCGGCGTCGACTTGGACAGGTCCAGCACCGGGGCGGGAAAGTTGGGAATGCGCACGAGCAGGTCGGTGACGTCATACACCCTGTCGCCGCCCGATTCCCGCTGTCCGCTGATCGGCTCGCCGTTCATCCGCACCGCCGAAGGGGGCACCGAGTCGTCTCCCGGTGTATCGGAGCCGGTGCTGGCGTTGGTGATATGGTCGATCATCTGTTGCTTGGTCGGGTTACGGTCCACGGAGCCGCCGCTTGGGACGGAGCCGAAGATGCCCCCGCCTCCTCCGCCGCCGCTGCCGTAGTCGCTGGGCGGTTGCGAGCGCCGAATCGGCCTGGCGACCAGGTCGCGGACATCGTACACCAGGCTGCACGTCTTCCGGTTCATGTCTTCCTTCGTGGACAATAGGATGACCCCATCGTCCGGCGCCCAGGTTAATTCCGTCGCGCCGCCGCCGAGGGTGCCCAGGATCACCGTCAGGGCCTTCTCGAACGTCACGTCTCTCAAATGCGCGGTGACCTTTGCGATCTTGGAATTGCCGCCGCCGACTCCCATGGCATCCATGGCCAGCCAATTCGGGGTGACGTTGAATCCGCCGGTATCCTGAAAGTATTGGACCACGTCCTTCATTTCCGCATCGTCCAGGTCCAGTTTTGGAATCTTCGCCGAGAGTTTCTTCTGCAACGCCGCGTCCATCAGGGTTGGCGGCGGCAGGGCGACGGGGGGCTTGTAGTGGTCGGGGCTCTGGGGCGCCGGCACGCGGTCCACCGGCCCGGCCAGCCAGACGGAGGAATACCACGGTTCTTCCCAAGTCACCTGCGCTTCCTTCTGACAGGCCGCCACGGACTGCACCAGCCCGTCGAACTCGCGGAGAAGCGCCGCGCGGGAACAGGCGGCCACGTCGTCCGCATCCGCCATGACCAGCGCGTCCCATGCGGCGGCCGCCTGCGTGGACTTGCCCAACCGCTCCAGTTCCATCGCCGCCTGACGCAGCTTTCGCAACGTGGTCAGGTCTTCCTTTGAACGCGCTATCGGCTGCCTGCCCGGAAGCGGCTTGCCCTGCTGGGCCTGAAGGCTCTGGCCTTCGTCCAGAACGCTCAGCGGGCGCTCGATGCCCCTTCGCAGGTAATCCTCGTCGGTTTCGAGCACAAGAAACGCCGTGGGGGGAACCAGCACGTGATGGCTCTTGCTGAGCTCCACCAGCGATTGCAAACCCTTGAAATCCGGCTTGGCCGACAGGTCGCGCCACATCTGCTGCCCCCGCACGGAGGCCCAGACCCGCCTCAGGTCGTCCGCGGAGCCCCAGCCCGCGTCGGCGGGTTTGTCGGGAATCTCCAGCGTGCAGGGCGCTTGCGCCGACTGGTTGTCGATCTTCGCGCTGAAGGTCGCGATCAATCGTCCGCCGTGGTCAAACCGCCCGGTGACGACGAAATCCCCGCTCCCGCCGAAATCGCTGACGCTCACGTCCTGGAGCCGCGCCGGACCCTGCGAGCCCAGCGAGCAATGAATGTCCGACAGCACGGGCCTCTGGCCCCAGGCCGTCAGTTGCTCCAGCGAACCGGCCAACTCCTCCCGGTTGCCTTCGCCGAAAATCATCCCGCCCGTTTGGTCGCACAGCCGCTGCAATCCACCATCGCCCCGGCTGGTGACCATGAAGAACCGGCAATTGCCCGGAGGCTCGAAACGCGCGGCCGGTCTGGACGTGGCGGCGGGCCTGGAGGTCGCGGAGGCCACGGCAGGGCCTGTCGCCGGACCCGTCGCCGGCTGCGATGCCGGCGATTGCAGCACCTCGTCCTCCAGCGAGCCGATCGTGTCGTCGCCGTCGCTGAACAACACCACGTTGCAGACTCGTTTGGGGTCGTCGGCCAGTTTGGCCGCCGCGCGCATGGCGCCGGCCAGGTCGGTCCCGCCGCCGGTCTTGATGCCCCGCAGGAACTCGCACGCCGCGCCGCGGTTGTCCGCCGTGGCGTCCTGGAGCTTGTCCTTCCACACCTGCACGTCGGAGGCGGCGATCACCACGCCCAGCCGCGCCTGGTCGCCCAAGTGCCCCAGCGCGTCGGTCAGGCAGGAAACGATCATGTCGTACTGCTTCTGCGAAATGGAGGCCGACGCGTCCAGCACGAAGACCCAATCGCGCGGCTGAGGATCCCGGGCGAGCAGTTTGGGCGGGGTGGTCAGGATTCCCACGAAATAATTGGCGTCGTTCCGGCGGAAGGTCATCACGCCCGGAGCGGCCTTGCCGGGCTTGAAGGAAAACACAAAGGGCGCCTGGATGGACGCCTGCTCCGCGCGGTAGCCGAGGATGGTTTCCCCATCCGCCTGCTGCACGCCCAGCTTGCGCGACGGGCAGACCACATCCGCCGCGCCGCCGGGGGCCTCGATCGTCGCCTGGAAATCCAGTTCCTGCGCCTCGAGCAGCGTGGACCCGTTTTCGATCCGCGGGGATGCGTAGGTCAGGCCGCTCTCGCCCGCCCGCAGAAGCTGCGTGAAGACGATCTGAACCTTCTGCGTGCCTTTGGAGGGGATCGGGAACAACTGGAGCTGCCACACCCCGCCGCCCAGGTATTGGAGCAGCGCCGGGTCGCGCTTGGCGTTCACGATCTGGCGGTAGATGTTCGCCGCCGCCACGCGCGGATGGATCGCCGCCGGACTCCGCAGCCCGTCCACCCACATGGCCATGTCCCGCACGGCCGCGCCGGGCGGCAGGCTGAACCGCAGCACGGCCTCGCGGTTCTGGTCGGTGTAGTTGACGTACACCTGTTCCAGGGTCGTCGTGGCCAGCCGCCCGGTGATCCGCACCCGCTCCAGATGCGAGCGCAGCGCGATCGAGTCGTCGGCCAGGGCCAGGGCATGAGAGAACGCCAGCGCCAGAAGGAAAAACGCCCACGTCATGTTCGAACGCATCGCGGACCCCTTCACTTGTGATGCATTACGTCCCGCCCGCGACAGCCGCGGGCGTCTTGCAAGTATTGTATTCAAACCGCTTTGGAAGGACCACCTAAAAACGTAACGTGCCCTTTGTCATTGGTCCTCCCCGGATGTCCCCCAAGCCCCGCTCACTTCACTTTTTCTTTTTGCCCTGCGCCTCCGCAGCCGCAACCCATTCTTTAACAAGTTTGGGCAACCGTTCGACGACCTCCCGCCCGAAAAGAACTTCGTCAACGTATCCCATGTGGAGCATGTCGATAATCCGGCACAGGTAGGACCGTCCGCAGTCCCACCAGGTATAATGAGCGTCCACCATAAGATAGTGCTTGACGTCGATCCCTTCGTGTTCGCGCAGCTCCTCAAGTTCCATGCCATCGAGCAAGGTTTCATAAACCCCGTCCGCAACCCGATTACCGAACGTGGTCGTGTAATAGTATTCCTTGATCTCCCACACGGCTACAGGATTGACGGCCTAGGGAAATGCTCCATCCACCCGCCGTGCCAGGGTTCGCAAAGGTGCGCCGTCGAGTGTAACGGTCGTGAGTTCGCGGGGGTCAAAATCACAAGGAATCCCGCCGGCATTGGCCTCAACAAGCATATTGATAATGCCGGTGAGGTACGCGGGGGTCTTCTTCTTGCCAGATTGCTTGTTCATCGGAATCGGACACGCGGGTTTCAGTTTCGCCCGAAGTTCATTGAAGAGCTTCTTTGCTTCCGCTGCATCCATCAACTGCGGCTCGACGGTACTGTTCAACGTTTCGGCGCGATATCGGAAGTAATCCAACAGCACAGTCCCGAAGGCCGTCGGTTTATCGTTGCGCGGCCGCGACGTGTCCTTTCTTGAGTCCGATTCCAGATAGGCCGCCACGATATCGGGTAGCGATGGTATCTTGATCTGACCCGTTCCGCGTTGCGTGTAGCCGATTTGCTGACTGATTGTGCGAACGTTCGCCCAGAAATGCTTGGGCTGCTTCAGGAACCTCGGGTCGGGTTTCATTTCAATGATTCCTCAAACATGCGGACGAAATCGGGTAAGGACAGGCCCACCGCCTCGCAAATCTGCCTGATTTCCACGAAGTCCAAACGCCGTTCGCCGGATTCGTACTTGCTTATGAAGGACTGGGGGACGCCAAGGCGCTTCGCCAAGTCCTCTTGTCGGAGCTCCGCGCCCACCCGAACCCGGCGCAGAAGGTCTTGCAGCTTTCCCTGATGGTAGCTATAAGGGTTCTTGGCCATGGGCAGAATGGTATCCGAGCTTGACTCGTATCCCAAAATCGGATATGATGTTTTTTTGAGGATACGACATGGGCAAGACGAAACGCATTTCAACGATGCAAAGGCTTCTCTTTGAGGACGCGGCCGCGCCAACAACCTTCAAGGCACAGCTCTTGAAATGGATTGGCAACAAGCAGCGTTTCGCGGGTGAGATCGCTTCGTATTTTCCAGCACGGTTTGGCCGGTATTTTGAACCATTCCTTGGCAGCGGGGCTGTGCTGGCGACTCTGGCACCAAAATCGGCCGTTGGATCGGACAACTTCGTCCCCCTTGTGGAAATTTGGCAGACCCTGAAGCACTCGCCTCAAACCCTCAAGGCTTGGTATACGCAGAGGTGGCGGGCCTTTTTCAGCGGCGACAAAACGTTGGAATTCGAAAAAATACGGGCTTCTTACAACGCGCGCCCCAACGGTGCGGACCTCCTTTTCCTTTGCAGGGCTTGCTACGGCGGTGTGGTTCAATTCCGCAAAGCCGACGGTTACATCTCCACGCCAATAGGCATTCACGACCCGATCAGCCCGGAATCATTCGGCCGCCGTGTGGACGAATGGCACCGGCGCACCGCCGGGGCCGAGTTTCTCGCGATGGACTACGAAGAGGCGATGACCTCCGCGCGAGAAGGCGACATGGTCTATTGCGACCCCCCGTACCACCACAGCCAAACCATTCTCTACGGCGCGCAGAATTTCAACCTGAAGCACCTTTTCGAAGTGATCGAAACGTGCAAGGTTCGCGGCGTTAACGTCGCCCTTAGCCTGGACGGCATGAAGCGGTCGGGCACCTATCTCTGCGCCCTGCCGATTCCTCAGGGGCTTTTTGAACGGGAAGTATTCATCAGTTGCGGCCGATCTATGCTCAAACGGTTCCAGATGAACGGCCAAAGTCTGGAGGGGCAAGAGGTTTCCGACAGACTTTTGTTGACCTATTGACAATGGGTTTGCGGCACCGATACGCTCCAATCGCTCTGAACTCACCCCCTGCCCTTGGCCGGCACGATCTCCCGGCCGCGATACGCGAGATTTTTGATCGCTCTGGCGCCGCCGGCGTATGGGTCGCGCCGGCGCTAGCGCGCGGAACCTGTTGACGATCTACGTGCCTTTCTTTCAAGGCTTTACAGCATAAAATGCCCCGGAACAAGTAGTGACTTTCTCACCAAACCCCTTATTTTAAGGCAAATCCTGACTGCAATGTACAAAAATGTGAACTCCAAAGTGTACATTAAATCCGAGGGGTCCGAAAATAATAACTTTTTTTTATTTCCTTTGTTAATAGCACTTTAGCTGTTGCCAGCGGATTCTTGCGAACAGAAATGTGAACTCCAAACTGTTCGCAACGGGGAATAGTGGAGGCACTTGTTGTGCTTCCCGGAGTCACCGGGGACGGTGAGATCGCCAGGCCGGATACGGGAGACCGCAACGGCAGGAAAGTCCGATCTTAACAGTGTCCGGAATCCGGTATCCGGTCTGATGGAAGACCCAAGACGGCTTGGTCGCAACTACGTTGCGGCAAGGAGTTGACGAAGAGACGACGATGACGCAACTGGCAACGCCAATGGCGGCAGCCGATAGGACTGCCCAAGGGAGAGTCCCTATGAAAAAATTTAGCGGCGAAAATTCGAAGAGACGAAAAATTGAGGGTCTGAAATTTATAACAGGCTGTATAATAATCAGTTACGGTTTTCAGAACGCCGAAAAACGGGGGCCAGCGGGTTCCGGTGGCTTTCAAACGAGTTCTAGTGAGCCGCCGGCGGGTTCTAATGGCGTCCGAATGCTGCAAAAACAGGTTCCAATGCGTTCCGAATTCACCCTGGGGCCCGTTTTTAGCGGCTCCGTAGGGGGTTTTCCGAAGAAAAACGCCACGGCGACACTACGAGCGGGCGAGGGCCGGCTCGGCGGCGGCATTGCTAAGTGCGGTGGCCGGTTCGATATAGATCGGCTTGCCTCGGGCCGCGCGAAACCACTTGGGCACGGCGTCCACGAGGATCACGACGGCGCAGACCATGATCACTGCGGTCAGCACCATGTTGATGACGCCCTGGAGGTGGTCGGCCGGATTGTCGCCGACGACCTGCGGCCAGTAGATGCCGGTGATGTTCATCCAGCCGGCCGTCAGCGTGGTGGCCAGCACGAAGGTCATCGGCACGATGGTCACCCAGGCGTATCGGACGCGGCCGCGGTTGATGATGAACGAGGTTCCGATCACCAGCGCCACGCCGGCCAGCAGTTGGTTGGCCGTGCCGAACATCGGCCAGATCGAGTCGATTCCGCCGGTGTAGAGGAAGTAGCCCCAGGCCACGACGATCAGCAGGCTGCAGAGCAGGTTGCCCGGCAGCCAGTTGGTCCGGGCCAGCGGCCGGTAGAGCTTGCCCAGGGTCTCCTGGAGGACGAAACCTGGCGCTGCGGGTGCCGGCGTCGATCATGGTCAGGATGAACAAGGCCTCGAACATGATGGCGAAGTGGTACCAGTAGGACATCAGCCCCTTCATGCCGGGTATGGCCGAGAAGATCTGTGCCATGCCCACGGCCAGCGACACGGCGCCGCCGGGCCTGCCGACGACGCGCTCCTCGACCGCGTCGGTCAACTGGCGAATGTTCGAGGGGGTCTGGCTGATCTGCCCAACGGCGGCCACGAACTTGGGCGCCGGCTGGTCGGCGGTGGCCAGGAACTTGTCGTAATCCTTGTCGCCGGGCCGGACTCGAAGGGCGGCCAGTTCACCGGCCAGCGCCTTGGCGTCGCCCGCATGATCGGCGGCGGCGGGCAGTTGCGTCCGCAGCACGTGGGCGACGTTTTGCGGCGCGACGTTGATCATGAAGTAGTCCGCCGGCGCCAGGCTGCACGCGGCGACCAAGGCCAGCACGCTGACCAGTCCCTCGGCCAGCATCGAGCCGACCGCGATGGCCTTGACGTGGGCTTCCCGCATGATCATCTTGGGGGTGGTCCCGCTGGAGACCAGTGCGTGGAAGCCGGAAATCGCCCCGCAGGCGATGGTGATGAACAAGTAGGGAAACAGCGTGCCGGAGCCCTTCAACAGCGGCCCGCCGCCATGGATGAACTCGGTGGTCGCCGGCATTTGCAAGGTGGGGTGGACGCAGATCACGCCTCCGGCGAGCATGGCCACCACGCCCAGTTTCATGATCGAGCTGAGGTAGTCTCGCGGCGAGAGCAGCAGCCAGACGGGCAGGGCCGAGGCGAGGAAGCCGTACGCGGCGAGCATGAGGGCGAGCGTCGGGCGGCTGAAGGTGAACCACGCGGCCAGGGACGAGCCCTGGACGTTGCGGCCGAAAACGACGGCGGCCGTCAGCAGGATGACCCCGATGACGGTGGCCTCGGTGGTTCGGCCTTTGCGGAAGCGGAACATCCAGAGGCCCATGAAAACCGCGATGGGGATGGTGGCGGCGATGGTGAAGGTGCCCCAGGGGCTTTGCGCCAGAGCGTTGGTGACGACGCTGCCCAGCCCGGCCAGCGCGATGACAATGATAATAAGGATGGCCACCGAGGCGGTGGCGCCGCTGAGCTTGCCGATTTCGCGGCGTGCGATTTCGGCCAGGCTCTTGCCGTCGTGGCGGATGGAGGCGGTCAGGATGACCAGGTCATGGACGGCCCCGGCCAGCACGGCCCCGACGATCATCCAGAGGAAGCCAGGCAGGTATCCGAACTGAGCGGCCAGCACGGGCCCGACCAAGGGGCCGGCCCCGGCGATAGCGGCGAAATGGTGCCCGAAAAGCACCCACTTGCTCATCGGGTAGTAGTTCTGATTGTCGAAGAGCCGGTGGGCGGGCGCCTGCCGAAGGTCGTTCAGCACGGCCACCTTCGCCGCGACGAAACTGAAATAAAACCGGTACGCCAACGCGAAAACCGCCAGCGCCACAATCACCAGCCACATTGCATTCATGCGAAATTCCCAATGCTTCGACTCAAGACCCTCAGAAACATGATCGGCTCATTGGGCGGCCCGTTCAACAATAATTCAAAGTTCCGCAAGGCCCTGCCGCCTGATCGGATGGTTAATAAAGGAGGCGACGCTCGTGAAAAATACCTTTTACCTTCAACGCGTCGGCGGTCATACTGGCGGACCAACAATTCAGGAGTTCACATTATGAAGAACGATCGGGTTAGATTCGCGGCGGTGGTGGTTCTGGGAATCTTGGCTTTTGCGGGCGCGGTTCGCGCGGCCGACGCGCCGGTGGCGGAGATCAAGGTCAACGAGGCGGTGCTGGTGGCCGACGACAAGCCCGCGGCGCTGGGCCTGAACAAGGACCAACTGGGCAAGGGCATCGACTCGCAGTTCATCTGGGATCGCACCGAGCTGCGATATCCCTGCAAGAACGTGCCCGAGGGCGACTACACCGTCGCGTTCCTGGCCACCTGCACGGGATACTTCTGCTTCGCCGACATCGTCGAACCGCGCTGCCGCGCGTACATCAACGACACGCTGCTAACCTGGTCCGGCAACACCGAACCCGTCCGCACGGGCGACAAGCTCTACCGGGCGGAGCTGCTCACCGCCAAGGTGCATGTCAAACCCACCGACGTGCTTCGCATCTTCGGCTGCGGCACGTACGCCGGGCCGGTGCGGTTTTACAAGCAGTCGCCGGCGATCTTCACCGAGTTCTTCAACCAGCCCGACGGCGCCGTCATCGCCGACCCGTGGCTGCGCATCGACTGGGCCGAGCCGGTGTCCAACGGCCAGACCGTGACCCAGGCGTGCAAGATTTTCAATCCGGGCGTACTGGACCGGACCTTCACCCTGACGGCCTGCGGGCGCGATTATTTCCAGCGCCCGCTGGTGGACAAGGTCGAGCAGGTCACCGTGCCCGCCGGGCAGACCGTCACGAAAACCTTCGAGTTGGCGACCCACACGACTTGGCGCGCGAGGCTGACCGTTCGCGCGGAGGCCCCCGGCCTGGCCAACGCGATCCGCGCCTCGAAGTACTACGTCAACGACGTGACCCAGGGCCCGCGCACCAACATGCTGCTCAACGGCGAGTGGGATATCTGCATGCTCAAGGCGGTCGATCCGGGCGCCACCCCTCCGGCCGACGCGAAGTGGGAGAAGATCAAGGTTCCCTCCGATCAGATCATCAACGACGACAAGCACAAAGGCATCCATTGCGCCTGGTACCGCAAGACCATCGACGCCCCGGCCTACCTCAAGGGCGAGCGAATCATGTTCCGCTGCAACGAGATGATGACGGCCGGCAAGGTGTATCTCAACGGCCAGGCGATGGGCGAATTCCATTACGGGTCCGATCCGTTCGAGGTGGACATCACCGACGGGTTCAAGCCGGGGCAGAAGAATGAAATCCTCATCGCGGTGCGGGACTGGCTGGTGAACTCGCCCAAGAATTGCGACCGCGTGCTGCATGGCGAGGAGCCCATTTACAAGGACGGCATGTTGGACGTCTGCGACTACGACTCGGTCGAGAAGATCGGCATTCGAGGGCCCACGTGGATCGAGGCCCGCCCGGCCGTGTCGGTCGATGACCTTTTCGTCACCACCA